>NZ_RCNW01000117.1:41514-87400 GCF_004307605.1 Pseudomonas sp. Sample_24 | reverse complement strand
AAACCGAAACCGACGCCAAGTTCGTGTTCATCGGTGCCGGCGGCGGTGCCCTGCATCTGCTGCAAAAGTCCGGCATTCCTGAAGCCAAGGAATACGCAGGTTTCCCGGTGGGCGGCTCGTTCCTCGTGACCGAAAACCCGACCCTCGCCGAGCAACACCTGGCCAAGGCCTACGGTAAAGCTTCCGTTGGCGCACCGCCGATGTCGGTTCCGCACCTGGACACCCGTGTGCTGGACGGCAAGCGCGTGATCCTGTTTGGCCCATTCGCGACCTTCAGCACCAAGTTCCTCAAAGAAGGTTCCTACCTGGACCTGCTGACCACCACCACCACGCACAACGTGTGGCCGATGACCAAGGTCGGCATCAAGGAATACCCGCTGGTCGAGTACCTTGCAGGTCAACTGATGCTGTCGGACGAAGACCGCCTCAACGCCCTGAAAGAATACTTCCCGAATGCCAAGGCCGAAGATTGGCGCCTGTGGCAAGCGGGCCAGCGCGTGCAGATCATCAAGCGTGACGAAGCCGCCGGTGGTGTGCTGAAACTGGGCACCGAAATCGTCGCTTCGCAAGACGGCACCATCGCCGGCCTGCTGGGCGCTTCCCCAGGTGCTTCGACCGCCGCACCGATCATGCTGAGCGTGCTGCAGAAGGTCTTCAAGGACAAGGTCGCCACCCCGGCCTGGCAGGAAAAACTGCACCAGATCGTGCCGAGCTATGGCACACAACTGAACGCCAGCCCTGAAAAGGTTGCGCAGGAGTGGGCCTACACCGCCAAGGTGCTGGAACTGACCCCGCCGCCGGCGATTGGCCAGGCTGCTCCGGTTACTGTTCCGGCAGAAGCACCGAAAGCACCGAAGGAAAATGCTGCGGCTGATATGGCTTTGTGATCCAGTTGTTCTGCCGTTGAGGTGGGATGCCTGATTTAGCTGATCCGCAGTAAAGAAAACCCGCTGAACCGGTAACGGTCAGCGGGTTTTTTGTGAGCTGTCGGTTGTAGGAGCGAGCCTGCTCGCGATGCACCTGAGAGCGCCCGTGTTTCTTCAGGAAGCACGCGTTATCGTTGACGCCCGTCGCGAGCAGGCTCGCTCCTGCAGGGATTTGTATCTGATCCGTATTATTTTATGTTTTCTGCATCTGTAATGAGTGCAGTTTGCGCCTCACTATAGTGACCCGTTCCGCGACTCGGACGCGGTGCACCGCAACTTCAATATGCAGGAGGCCTTTATGGGCAAAATGGCGATTTTCCTCGGTGGTTTTTTGGTTGTGACGATTCTGATTGGCGTGCTCGCGACCATTTCGCCGGTGTGAATGACGGTTCAGTTCTTTTGCGCAATCTGGATCAGATTGCCGCACGTATCATCGAACACCGCGGTCGTCACCGGCCCCATCGCTGTTGGTGGCTGAGTGAAGTGCACGCCAGCAGCGAGCAGCCGTTGGTACTCGGCGTGAACGTCGTCGACGCCGAATGAGGTGTAGGGAATCCCGTCCTGTTTGATCGCCGACTTGAACGGTTTCGCTGCCGGGTGGGCATCGGGCTCCAATAGCAATTCGACGCCGTCGGGATCGCCGGTCGAGGTGAGCGTCAGCCAGCGGAACTGGCCCATCGGGATGTCATGCTTGAGTTCAAAACCGAGTACGTCCCGGTAGAAGGCCAGTGCCTTGTCCTGGTCGTCGACCATCACGCTGGTGACTACGATTTTCATGTTTTTTCCTTGTGAGCGAGTGTGGCTATTGCGCCATGGTCGACTGCTTGATATCCCCACAAAAAATATCAACGTTGCCATCGGTCGCAGCCGTGCGCACGAGTATGTGATGCTCACTGGTCAGCAGTTCAGGCAATGCCACCGGTACGCTTCTGGAAAAGGTCCAGCCGCGTATGGGTTGGCGCTCGGTGTTGACCCGGTCGTTCATGGCGTAGGCGACCGGGCCGGGCTGCTGGCAGCTGCCTTTGTTGATAAAACTGTAGAGGCGCAAGGGCAGGGTGGATCCCATTGGAGCGCCGCTGATGAAGAAGCTCAGTCCGGTCTGTTTGCCCCAATCGGACAACGTGACATTGCCGATCTGACCGGCATTCTGTCGGGTCGCATCAAGGTTCACGAAGACGCCATGGTTTGAGGATGAGGTGCAGCCGTAGACACCGAGGCTGATCGTCAGCGCCGCCAGTGAATGTCTGAGTTTCATTGCTGCACTCCTTTGTTGAACATGAGCGGATGTCGCTGATTGATCACTCTGCGGCTCACAGCGGCGCTGCGCTATCGGCCGTGCGCGGCGTCGGCGAGTTGCCCGGTGTCGACCCGGACGAAAACCGAGTCGCCCACCGCTGTCAGTACGTCCCCGGCGAAGACCTCGCAGATGACTCGGGTTTTGCGTCCGACTTCGCCTTCAACGGTCGCCCGCAACGTCAGCGGCACGCCCATGGGTGTCGGCTTGATGAATTTGATGCCCAGGTTGCCGGTGACGCAATTGATCCGCGGCAGGCTCGCGACTTCGCGGTTTTCCTGTCGGTAATGAAAGGCCATCGCCGTCCAGTTCGAGTGGCAGTCCACCAGCATCGCGATCAAGCCGCCGTAGACCAGGTCCGGCCAGCCGCAGTATTTGGTTTCGGGTACATGCTCGGCAACGACATGTTTGCCGTCCTCATGCCAGTAACTCTTGATGTGCAGTCCGTGTGGGTTGCTGCCACCGCAGCCGTAACAAACGCCGTCGGGTGCAGCGGTGTCTTGCAGGGAAGTGTCTGGGTTGGACATGTCTTGATTATCCGAAAAATGTGAATCCAGTGTTCAAGGGTGAATGTACCCGCTGCTACGGCGGCGTTAAATGCGTGCCAACGCCTGTGCGAGATCCGCGCGCAAGTCTTCGACGTCCTCGACCCCCACCGACAGTCGCACCAGCGCATCACCGATGCCCAGTTGCGCGCGGGTTTCCACGGGGATGGTGGCGTGGGTCATGATCGCCGGGTGTTCGATCAGGCTTTCAACGCCGCCCAGGCTTTCAGCGAGGGCGAAGATCTGCACGTTTTCGAGGAAGCGTCTGGAGCCGGCCAGGTCAGTATTGAGGTCGACGGAAATCATCCCGCCGAAGCCGCGCATTTGCTGGCGCGCCAGTTCGTGCTGCGGGTGTGAGGGCAGGCCTGGGTAGTAGACGCGCGCCACTTGCGGTTGTTGCTCCAGCCATTGCGCCAGTTCCAGCGCGTTGCTGCAGTGGCGCTCCATGCGCAGCGCCAGGGTCTTGACCCCGCGCAAGGTGAGAAAGGCATCGAACGGCCCGGCGATGGCGCCCACGGCGTTTTGCAGGAAACCCAGGCGCTCCGCCAGTTCGGCGTTCTGGCCGACCACAGCGATGCCGCCGATCACATCCGAGTGACCGTTCAAATACTTGGTGGTCGAGTGCAGCACGATATCGAAACCCAGCTCCAGTGGCCGTTGGATCCACGGACTGGCAAAGGTGTTGTCGGCCACGCAGATGATGTCGCGAGCGCGGCAGATGCGGGCGATGGCGGCCAGGTCCGAGAGCCGCAGCAGCGGATTGCTCGGCGTCTCGACCATGACCATGCGGGTGTCATCCTGCAACGCCGCCTCGAACGCCGACAGGTCGGTCAGGTCGACAAAACTGAATCGATGCCCGGCGCTGCGTTGGCGCACTTTGTCGAACAGGCGGAAAGTCCCGCCGTACAAGTCGTTGCCAGAAACGATGTGCGAGCCCGCATCGAGCAGTTCCAGCACCGTGGAAATGGTCGCCAGGCCGGAAGCGAAGGCGAACGCCCGGGAGCCGCCCTCCAGATCAGCCACGCAGCGTTCCAGTGCCCAGCGTGTCGGGTTGTGCGAGCGCCCGTAGTCGAGGCCCTTGTGTACGCCCGGACTTTGCTGCAGGTAAGTGGAGTTGGCATAGATCGGCGGCATCAACGCCCCGGTGGACGGGTCCGGCTCTTGCCCGGCGTGAATCACTCGGGTGGCAAAACCATGGGCGGCGCCCGTTTTATCGTGCTGACTCATGCAAGGGATCTCCGTAGATGATTGAGCAAGTCGACCCGGGTGATCAGGCCGTGGAAGCCTGAGGCGTCGGCGATGATCGCCACCAGTCCGCGGTCGAGTTCTTCCTGCAGTTCAGCGAGGCTGGCGGCGGGTGGCAGGGTTTGCAGTTTGTCGGTCATGGCGTCGGCGACAGTCAGGCGGAAGTGCGAAGCGTCCTGATGCACCCGCAGCAAAATGTCGGATTCATCGATCACCCCGACCAGGCGCTGGCCATCGATCAGCACCGGCAGTTGCGAGACGTCCGCCAGGCGCATGCGCTGGAACGCGGTGAGCAAAGTGTCGTCGGGGCCGACGCTGATCACCCGGCCGTCCTCGAAGCGCCGCGCAATCAGGTCGCGCAGGTCGCCGTAGCGTTTGCTTTGCAGCAAGCCCTGGTCGCTCATCCATTGGTCGTTGTAGACCTTCGACAGATAGCGAGTGCCGGTGTCGCAGACAAAGCTGACCACGCGTTTGGGCGCGGTCTGTTCGCGGCAATAGCGCAACGCCGCTGCCAACAGGGTGCCGGTCGAAGAGCCACCGAGGATGCCTTCGGCGCGCAATAACTGGCGAGCGTGATCGAAGCTTTCTTCATCGCTGATCGAGTAGGCGTGGCGCACGCTGGAGAGGTCGGCAATCGACGGGATAAAGTCCTCGCCGATGCCTTCCACTGCCCAGGAGCCCGGGGTGCCGATGGCGCCGCTGCGGCTGTATTCGGCCATCACTGAGCCGACCGGGTCCGCCAACACCATCTCCAGCTCCGGCTGTACGCGCTTGAAGAAACGGGTCAGGCCGGTCAGTGTGCCGGCCGAACCGACACCGACGACAATGGCATCGACATCGTGCTGGGTCTGCGCCCAGATCTCCGGCGCGGTGCTGCACTCGTGGGCCAGCGGGTTGGCCGGATTGTTGAATTGATCAGCAAAAAAGGCATCGGGAATCTCACTCGCCAAGCGTCCGGCAACGTCCTGGTAATACTCCGGATGACCCTTGCCGACATCGGATCGGGTGATGTGAACCTCGGCGCCCATGGCCTTGAGGTGCAGGACTTTCTCGGTGGACATCTTGTCCGGCACCACCAGCACCACCCGGTAACCTTTGGCGCGGCCGACCAGCGCCAGGCCCAGGCCAGTATTGCCAGCGGTGGCTTCGACGATCGTGCCACCGGGTCGCAGGCGACCGTCGCGCTCGGCGGCGTCGATCATGGCCAGACCGATGCGGTCCTTGATGGAGCCGCCGGGGTTTTGTGATTCGAGCTTGAGAAACAGGGTGCAGGGGCCGGTATCGAAACGGCTGACACGCACCAGTGGCGTGTTGCCGATCAGTTCAAGTACCGCGGGGCGGGAGTTATCAGGCATGTGGTCACCTCACTGCGCATATGCGCACAGGATGAACAAAAGGGGCGGCCGGTCATGGCGCCGGTTGTCGATATTGTTGTGTCTGGACCATAGGCCGGGATCGGCTCATTCGCAACCGCTCCCGGTCAGTCGGTCGCGTTGCCGGGCGATACAATAGCGATGATTTCAGAGCGGATTTGGCAGAGCCTGCCAAGGCTGCCAGTGACCCCGACGTTGGGGAAATACCCTGAATCCGGTGACCTGTTTGGGGGCTGCATTTGACTGGCTGTACGAGGGAGATAGATGCAGGAGAAAGTGGAAAAACAAAGATTCAGAGCGTGACAATAATCATCACCAGATTAACTTCCTGCATCAGTTGCGTAATGCTCACAAGCCCCGTGGCTTGCATCGCCGCCATGAGCATTGCCGGTTGTGGTGTCAGTGAGAGTGTGGCCAGCAGTTGAATATCCGGCGCAACTTTCTCGATAAGGCCAATGGCCGCGAACGTTGCGCCGGTCACCCAGACGGCCACCGCGGATGCGGCTACAGTGGCGATGATGATCACGGCAGCGACCAAGGCAGTGATGAGCACTGCCATCATTGCTTGTCCTGCCATGACCACCTCCGCCGATTGATGAGTGCTTGAATCTGCCACAGCAAGGGGCGGGCCAAATCCCCGCCCTGGTTGCTGCGCTAACTGTCACTGGGTTATCGGTGCCGAGACAGTCACAGTCACCGTCGCCGGTGCCGACAGGGCGTTCCTGGTATCGCTGGCCTGATAAGTAAAGCTTGCCGTGAACGGCGCGGCGATTGTGGCCGGTGGCGTGTAGACCACACGTGCGCCATCAGTGCTGACCGTGCCCTTGCCGACACCCGGTTGCGTCAGGCCTGTCACTTTGAGCGGTACGTTACCGTCAGGGTCGTTGTCGTTGGCCAGGACATTTATCGTCAGCGGTCTGCCGTCGCTGCTGACAGCGCTGTCGGGATAGGCGAGCGGTTTTTTGTTTTCGACTTCACCTGTGCGAAAGGTCGGCAGCGCCGCAGAGTTCACGTAGGTAACGCCGTCCCAGCCGGGCAGGGGTGTTGGCATCAACTGGAATTGGCCAGGCTTCTCGACGTCCCAGCGCAGCAGCATCGAAGTGTCCTCGTGCTGGGTGTTGTGGCAGTGCTCCATGTAGGTTCCGGCGAACTCGCGGAAGCGGACAGCTATTTCCACGTCCACTGAACTGTCGATGCCTTCGCCGATGCGATAGACGTCTTTGCGCGCGCCTTTTTCCCATTCAGGCGGGGCCTTGCCGTCGCGGTTGAGAACGATGCCTTCTTCGAAGTGCACGTGCACCGGGTGGGTCCAGCCGTTGCCGCCGTTCTTGATTTTCCACACTTCCAGCGTGCCGTCGCCGCTGTAGCCAGCGTCGGTTGGGCCGTTGGCCAGTTGCGGGGCGGCGTTTATGCGCCGTGAGTCATGCTGGTAGCCAAAACCACCGTCGGTCTTGATCGTCCAGGGTTCCTGGTCGGTGCCGTCGGAGCGGCCGAAGATGAACTCGCGATGCCGGGCCGCCTTGAGTTTGGTTTGGACGGTCGGATCGTCGCGGTTAAGGGTCAGTGGGATCATGACCTTGCCAGCGGCTTTGCCGGGTTTGGCCGGTTCATAATCAGCCGGGTTCATACTCACGTCCGTGCCGCTGTAAGGCTGAACCACCAGTTGCAGAAACTTGCCCACCACCGGATCGCCGTTGTCCCATTCCAGCCCTTTGCTGCCCAGCTTCAGCACCGCCTTGTACTTGCCGGACAGCACGTCGGCCAGACTGAGCGGATCCATCTCCGGCCCTTTGCCGGTCTGATGCGCCATCAAGTTGACGAAGTACAGTTTGTCGCCGGTCTTGATGCCGTTTTTCGCGAAGTTGACGATGATGTCGTAACGCTCAGCAATGCCTTGGGCGGGGAGGATGGCGTTGTGGTCCTGCAGGTCTCCGTCGGCATCCAGGTCCATGCTGCCGTCGAACGGCACGGCGTGTTCCATGATGTTACCGTCGTTGCCGATCAGGTGGAACGGCACCCGGGCGAAGGACACGCCGGAACCTGCCGGCCCCGGGAACTCACCGCCGGTTCCGGCGATTTCGCGGACCAGCGCGATGCGGAAATAGCGCGATACCGAGCCGTTGAGAATGCGGAAGCGGTAGCTGCGCGCGCGGACTTTCAGGCGCGGCTGATACTGCCAGTTGACCAGGATCTGATCGCCAAGAAAGCCGTCGGTGTTGAACGGGTTGAACCACAGCTGACCGTTCTTATCCCAGGCCTTGTCGGCCACCATCAGGTTGACGTCATAGTCGCGGTTGCCCCAGGGCAATGCCGAACCGCTGGGCAAGCGCAGGTTGACGCCGTCTTCCATCGCCTCATTGCCACGATCCAGGGCGCTGTAATAATTCATCATCACCGCGTTGCCCTTGTAGACGTTCTGTGCGGTGAAATCGAGCATGTGGTCGTGGAACCAGTGGGTGCTCATGGTTTCGCGCCAGTCGCCACGGATCTTGATGGTGCCGTTGTTGCAGGTCTTCAGACCCGGGCTGGCATCGTTGACGAACAGGGTTTCGCCCGGTGCGCAGGGGAACGCCGCGCGTGGGTCTTCGGCCTTGGTGTTGGTGGTGTCGTAGCCGGCCAGTTGCAGTGGCCAGCGATAGTCGTAGTACTGCCCCGGAAAGAAAAACGCGTTGGTATAGCCGTCGCTTTCGGCCGGGGAGTGGCCGTTGTGTTCGTGGGTGCTGAGGGTGTGCAGACCAAAACCCATGTTGGCCGCTGGATCAATGGGCAGGGCGTTGTAGTGACGCATCAGCACCGGTTGGCCATGCCGCGCCATCAGCAGTTTTACCGGGAAGGTGCCGTCGAAGGTCCACAGCGCTTTGTGGTTCTGGATCGGCATGTTGGGGTGAAAGCGGGTGTCGATGCCTTTGGTGGTGCCGACAATGTTGGGGTTGTCCGAGGTCTGGTAATAGAGCCCACCAGGTCCGAACTCACCGACGGCATAGTTGTGCATCTGCCTGCGGTCGCGCATGCCGCCGTTGATTCTGGCGCCCGCTTGCACGGTTTTGAAAGCGACCTGCGGGTAGAACTCGTTCC
This sequence comes from Pseudomonas sp. Sample_24, assembly GCF_004307605.1. Classification (NCBI taxonomy): domain Bacteria; kingdom Pseudomonadati; phylum Pseudomonadota; class Gammaproteobacteria; order Pseudomonadales; family Pseudomonadaceae; genus Pseudomonas; species Pseudomonas sp. Sample_24. The sequence continues at coordinate 78,942 of NZ_RCNW01000117.1, read as the reverse complement.
AACGCTGATGGGACCAGCCTTTTCCCGGCGGACGACCTTCAGCCGGCGAACCGACCGGATGGCGGTTGAGGAAAGCTTCAACCTGCGACTTCCACGGATTGCGATCCAGCACGTTGGAGTATTGCGACGGAAACGGATAGAGCCCGGGCTGGCGCATGAACGCTTCCAGTGCTGACCACGACGGGCCGCTGCGAGCGATGCTGTTCGGGTCCTGTTGTGGCGCTGGACCAGCGAGAGGCACGGGGAAGGTCAGCGGTGGCGCGGGCAGGGTCGGGTCGAGTTTTTCCGTGCCGAACTCCTCCAACAGCAGCAATTGCTGGGTGAAGGGTTGCGCCCCGAACAATGGGCTGGGTTTGCCGTTGGTGGGGATTTTGAACGAGGTTTGCAGGCTCGGCGGCAGCACGTTTTCAGTGCGCGGGGTGTTGCGGTCCCCGTACGCGCCGTTCGGCAGGGCCAGCGCGCCCTGGTTGGTCTCGGGCATGGTTTTCAAGGCTTCCAGCGCTGCCGCAGGGTCGGCAGGCGGATTGGAATACGCGGAGGGGTCCGTCGGTGGCGGCTGACTGAAGTCGTCGAGCGGCACGGCATGGGCAGTGTTGAGGGTCAGAAGCACTGCACAGGACAGGCTTGACCTGCGCAGCAAGTGGATGGAATTGAATGGTGGTGTCAGGCTTTTCATTGTTCACCCCTCGCGTAATGCCCCGCCGTCTCCACGTTCGGGACGACAGCTGATGCGGGTACACAGGGTGGAGCAACAAATGAGCCATTACCGCAGGGCGAAAAGAAAGTTCAATTTTGTTGACTGTTGTGATGAGTGATGTAAGTGACAGGGTCAGAGGGTGGGTGATATTCCTCAAGTTTGGTGGTGATTCCCCAACTTATTGGGTGTAGATCCCCACTTGTGCGAATGGTAATTGTCTTGTTTTGGACAGTGTTTGGATCCAAGAAAGTCAGCGGTTGCGAGAGAATAATACCTATTTGCAGGGGGTTATATGCGGTTAAGGGAAAGTTTTTCAACAGAAGGGAATGTCAAAAATGACTGGTCAGCAAAGCCGGTCGGTTTTCAATTGCCTCGACCGGCTCTCAGCTGAACGTTAGTTGGTGACCAGCAGTTCCGGACCAAGGTAGTCGTTGATTTGATTGATGTCGTCGTCACCCAGACTGCCTACCGAAGAAGCCAGGCGCAGACGCGACATCAGGTAGCGCAACTTCGCTTCGAACAGATCGTGGCGTGCAACGTACAGCAACTCTTCGGCGTTGAGGACGTCCGAGTTGGTGTTGGTACCGCCTTCCTTGAAGCCTTTGCGTGTCGACATCAGTGAGCGTTCGTTGGACTCCACGGCCCGCTCCAGCGCTTGAATGCGCTTGGCACCGCTGTGTATGCCGGCAAACTCGCGGGTGGTTCCGGAGATCACTTCCTGTCGCGTGGCGTCGAGTTCATCCAGGGCCTTGAAACTGTTTGCGCTGGCCTGGCGTGTCAGGGCGCTGGTGCCGCCGCCGTTGTACAGCGGGAAATTGACTTCCAGCCCGATGGAGCCGTAGCGGTTGCGTTGATTGAGCTCGGAGATTGATTGGCTGTCGCCTGCGGTGTAGCCGGCCACAAAATCCAGTGTCGGCCAGTGACCAGCCCGGGCACGCTTCACTTCTTCTTCGGCGAGGTTGCTGCTGTGCCTGCGCGCATGGATCAGCGGGCTATCGGTCTGGGCCTTGATCAACCAGTCTTGAAGGTTGCTCGGCAGCAGCGGTGGCGTTTCGAAGCCGGGACGCAACGTGGTCAGCGATTCAGGGGTTTCTCCGATGAACTCCTCAAGCTTGCGACGCGCATTGATCAGCTTGTCCTGCGCTTCGATCAGCTCGGCTTCGGCCAGGTCGCGGCGAGCGATCGACTCGTCGATGTCAGTGATGGTGCCGGCCCCCAGCTCCATACGCCGTTTCGCAGAGGCGAGTTGCTCATCGAAGGCGTTCAATTTGGACTTGGCGAGCACGATGGTTTCGCTGGCCAGGAGCACGTCGAAGTAGCTTTCGGCCAGTCGTACTGCCGCGTCCTGGCTCTTGGCATCGAACACCGCGACGCTGTAGTCGGCGCGTTGCTGACCCTGGCGGTACTCGGCCATTTTCTGTTTGTTGAACAGCGGTTGGCGCAACCGCACGTTGGCGCCCTTGGAGTCGTAGTCCAGATCCCGTTCGACACCGCTCTGGCGCTGGGTGCCGTTGACCTTGTTGTCGTAGGCCGAGGCACTGATCTGCGGTAGCAGGCCGGCCTGGCCGATGGCGCGGTTTTCCAGGCCGGCCTCTTTTTCATGCACCGCGGCGCGGTAGACGGGGCCTTGGTATTGCAGCAGATCCCAGGCTTGTTTGAGGTCCATGGCGCTGGCCGGGAGTGACAATCCCAGCAGGCAGAAAATCAGGCAATGACGGTCCATTTCATTGTTCCTTGAAGGCGCTGTCGACACGTTCGAGCATCGGTTTGAGAAGATAGCTCATCAAGTTGCGCTCGCCAGTCTTGATCGTGACGCTGGCGGGCATGCCCGGGCGAATGTGATTGCTGCCCAGCAGACTCATGCCATCGGGCGTGACTTCTACCTGAGCCAGATAGAACGGTTGCTTGCTTTCCTCGTCGAGCAGGCGGTCGGCGGAAACGGTCTTTACTCGGCCAGGAATATTGGGTGTCTGGGCATGGTTGAAAGCCGGAAACGCGATGTCCACGTCCAGGCCGGGAACCATTTTGTCGATGGCCTGGACGGGAATCATCGCGTCGACTTGCAGGGGTTCGTTGCCCGGAACGATTTCCATGATCTTGAAGCCCGGCTGAATGATCCCGCCGATGGTGGCGATGCTCAGGGACTGCACCATGCCATCGATGGGCGAGCGAATGACCGTGTGGGTCACTTCGTAGTCCAGCGCCCGCAAGCGGTCGGCCAGGGTGGTGTTTTCCTTGGCGGTGTCGGTGAGCTGCGATTCGACTTCCTTCTGGTAATCATGCTGGCGCTGCAAGATGCGCAGTTTGATTTCGGTGGTCTGGCTGCGTATGCGAGCGATGTTGTTCAGGTTTTCCGCCTGGCCTGCGGAGAGGTCGGCGTTGCTGCGTTCCAGTTCGAGCAGGCGGTTGCGCGGCACATAGCCTTCGGCCGCCAGCACGCGGGTGCCTTGCAGTTCCTGGTTGAGGAAGTTGATCTGCGAGGCGCGGGCGCCATAGACCTGCTGCAGACCCTTGAGCTGCACTGCCGATGCCGCGAGGTTTTCCTGGAGGATGCTGATTTCGCCAGCGAGGCCGGCGCGCCGTGTATCCAGCAAGCGCTGTTGCAAATTCATGGCGGCGACCAGGCGGGGGTCATTGCCGAATCGCTTGAGCAATTCGGGATCGAAGGTCACCACGTCGCGCCCGTCCCGTTCCGCTTCCAGGCGGTTTTCAACGGTCTTGCTGACGATGTACTGGGCGCTTACGGCACCCTGTTCGGCAACGGCGCGCAGTGAGTCGAGGCGGACGACTTCCTGGCCTTGTTTCACGGCATCGCCTTCGCGAACAAAAATGGCTTCCACCGTGCCACCGCTCAGATGTTGTACGGCTTTACGGTTGCTGGTGACTTTTACCGTGCCTGTCGCAACCACGCCGGCATCCAACGGCGCCAGCCAGGACCACAGGAGGAAACCGCCGAAGCCGGCCAGCACCAGCCACATGCCCCGGCGCAGGGGTTTGCCGACGTCCAGATCGACCTCGTTTCTGGGATCGGCGTGAATCAAGTCCGTGTGTGGGCTCATCTGCATGATCGGGTCACTCCCGTGCTTTAACGGAGGCCAGCGGAGTCGACGTGCCTGCAGGCATCACACTGGCCTTGCGCAGCGCTGCGAATACTTCGTCCCGTGTGCCCAGCATCTGCACGCCGCCGTCGCGCAGCATCAGCACCTTATCGACGGCGCAGAGTACGTTCGGGCGGTGGGAAATCAGAATGACGGTGGCACCGCGCTTCTTCAGCTGGCCCAGGGCATCGACCAGAGCCTTTTCGCCGACGTCGTCGAGGTTGGCGTTCGGCTCGTCCAGCACAATCAGATTGGGCTCTCCATACAATGCGCGGGCCAGGGCGATGCGCTGCTTCTGGCCGCCGGAAAGGGGGCTGCCATCGGTGCCCAGGCGGGTCTCGTAACCCTGCGCAAAACGCAGGATCATCTCGTGCACCCCTGTCGTCCTCGCGGCCTGGATGACCGCGTCGCTGTCCACTTCGCCAAAGCGCGCAATGTTTTCGGCGATGGTGCCTTCGAACAGTTCCACGTCCTGTGGCAGGTAACCGAGCCAGGGTCCGAGTTCGCCCTTGTTCCAGGTGAATATGTCCGCGCCGTCAAGGCGCACTTTGCCGGCCTGTGTCGGCCAGACGCCGACCAGCAAGCGGGCGAGGGTGGATTTTCCCGAGGCGGATGGGCCGATAACCCCGAGGCTTTCGCCCGGCGAAAGGTTGAAACTTACCCCGCGCAAAATCGTGTTGCTGGTACCGGGTGAGCCTGCATACACATTCTCCACCCCGAGCATGCCCAGCGGGCGCTGCAGCGGCATGCTGGGTGGTCGGCGCGGAAAGTCTTCCAGCATCTCGTTGAGCCGGCTCCAGGCCGAGCGGCAACCGAGCAGTTGTTTCCATGACGCGATCACTTGTTCCACCGGGGCCAGTGCGCGGCCGGTGAGGATCGAGCACGCAATCATCATCCCGGGGGTAATCTTGCCTTCGATGGCCAGCAGCGCGCCCGCGCCGAGGATCAGTGACTGCAAGGTGATGCGCACGAAGCGCCCGATGCTGCTGATCAGAGCGGCGCGATCGGAGGCCAGGGTCTGCATTTCCAGGATGCGCAAATGGCTTTGGTACCAGCGTTTGCCAATCGACGGCAGCATGCCCATGGCCTCGATGACTTCAGCGTTACGCAGGTTGTTGTTGGCGTAGCAGGCGGAAGAGAGGGCGGCATGATTGGCTTCGGCCAGGGGTTTCTGCGTGGCCTTTTCGGTGAGATAGGCCAGGCCCACCAGAATCAGTGATCCGATCAGGGTGACCAGTCCAAGCAGTGGGTGGATCAGGTAGGCAACCAGCAAATAGATCGGCGTCCACGGTGCATCGAAGAAAGCGAACAGGGCATTGCCGGTGATGAACTGTCGAACCTGTGAGAGATCTTGCAGGGCCTGGGCTGGATTGCCTCCGGCGCGATTCAGATTACGCTCGAATGCGGCGGTGAAAACGCGTCGGTTGAGGTCCATGTCCAGGCAGTTGCCGACCCGGATCAGCACTCGGGTGCGGACCAGTTCCAGCGTGGACATCAGCAGGAACAGCCCGATCACCAGTAACGTCAACATCGTCAAAGTGGTGACGTTTCGGCTGACCAGTGCCCGATCATAGACCTGGAGCATGTACACGGCCGGCGTCAACATCATGACGTTTATCACGCCGCTGAACGCGGCCAGTGAATAAAAACTGCGGCGCAGGCGAAAAATCGCGGCGGCAAGTTCGGATCGGATGTTCGACTGCTTGTGCATGTTGATAATCCCTCTCCGAAATCCGGTTTGCGATGAGGCAAGGCAGCTTGTGCAAGTGTTGTGCCGGCCCCTAGATGTAGGGGCATGGTCGGCTCATCGACGCAAGTTGTAGCGCTCTCGAAAAAGTTCAAAAAATATTTTCCTTCTGCCTTGGAGCGTAGGTGGCGTTTGTTTCTCTAGCGATACAGTTTTAAATAACATTTCGCTCTACAGATAATCTTGAATTTCTATATATCCTTTAAGAACAATTAGTTGAGTACCCAAATTTGGGTGATCTTTTTTTGTGCCGAAATATTGACAGCTAGTTGCTATGGAACTTTAGTCATGGTTGGGGAGACGCCCTCCTGAAGCCTGCCATCGCTTTGGCAACGCAGGCCACGGTGTTTCTTGAAGGAGCACAGCATGTCGAGCATCTCGTTCTACCTCGCAGTCACGGAGCTACTCCGGAAGTTCGCTTCGACTTCCAGATTCCATGGGCCACCAACGGCTCGGAATCGCTCTGGCTGATTACTCAGCGAGCAATTGAAAACGCGAATTCCAGGCGCGCATTCACCGGCGCAGAGAACGGCTTTGCCTGTTCCATGCCTGCTCTCGCCAAACACTGAAACAAAGAACTGCGCAAGCCAGCACGTGACTTGGCGCGGGCGGATTTCTTCGTCCCGAGCCTTTCCCATATAGATCGAGGGCAATCGAAATGGCCAATTTCAACAAGTCGGATCTGGAGTTCATCCTCAAGCAAATCTTCATCGCGGAAGCGCATGCGGCCGGCACCAGCCTCAGTGATTTGCTACCCAACAGTCAGGTGCCTTTCGGCCTGCGTACCGTCGATGGCAGCTACAACAACCTGGTCGCCGGGCAAACCGAATTTGGCGCTGCGGACAACTCCTTCCTGCGTCTGCTGGACGCTTCCTACAGAGCGGCTTATGCCGGGACCGGGACGGTAGTTGACGCGCAGCCACGGATTATCAGTAACCTGATCAACGACCAGACCGCCAACAACCCGGCCGCCGTTGCAGCCAACGGTGGCGCCGACCCGGTGATCAGTCCCGGGCTGGACGGCGTGTTCGGTACCGACGACGACAAAGAAGTGTTCTTCATTCCCAACGAGTCGCCGGACGTCGGCCTGACTGCCGGCTTCAACTCGTGGATGACCTTTTTCGGCCAGTTCTTCGACCACGGCCTGGACCTGGTTACAAAGAGCAGTACCGACATCGTTTTTATCCCGCTGCAGCCCGATGATCCATTGTATGTACCGGGCGGCCCAACCAACTTCATGGTGTTGTCACGTGCCGTGCGTACTGCCGGCGTGGACGGTGTCGTCGGCACAGCCGATGATGGGCAGCCCAACACCACCTCGCCGTTCGTTGATCAGAGCCAGACCTACAGCTCGCACCCGTCGCATCAGGTGTTTCTGCGTGAATACATGCTCAATGCGGCTGGCGAGCCGGTTGCCACGGGGCGCTTGATTACCAACCGCGATCTCGGCGCCGATGGCAAGTTCGGCACGGCCGATGATGGCGACGGCGCGAGTGGTGGCATGGCGACCTGGGCAGTGGTCAAAGCCCAGGCCCGTGACATTCTCGGGATCAACCTCACCGATGCTGATGTGCACAGCGTGCCGCTGTTGGCGACCGATGCATATGGCAATTTCATTCGCGGGCCGAGCGGCATGCCGCAGGTGGTGATGCGCGTCAGTAACGGTGCCGACGGTATCGCCGGAACAGCTGATGACGTGACTCAACTGGTCGAAGGCAACCGGGATGCGCCGATCAGTCTGGCCAGCGCCGTGAGCACCGGGCATGCCTTCCTCGACGACATCGCCCACAATGCCGCGCCGGTCGTGGTCGGTGGGAATTTGCAGGCGGACGGCGACACCGATGTCGGCAATGCGCAGCCCGCTGGCCCAGGTGGCAACAACCTGACCTATGACAACGAATTGCTCGATGCCCACTACATTGCCGGCGATGGCCGGGTCAACGAGAACATCGGCCTGACGGCTGTGCACCATGTGTTCCACTCGGAACACAACCGCCTGGTTGAGCAATCCAAGCAAACCATATTGGCCGCGGGCGATCTGGCGTTCCTCAATGAGTGGTTGGTGGATGACGTCGCCGCAATGCCGGCTTCGCTTGCCGAAATCGCAGCGTTGGTGTGGGACGGCGAGCGCCTGTTCCAGGCCGCCAAGTTCGGCACCGAGATGCAGTACCAGCACCTGGTTTTCGAAGAGTTTGCGCGGACCGTCCAGCCGCAAATCGATGAATTCCTCGCACCCAACGGCTATGACACCTCGATCAATCCGGCCATCCTCGCCGAGTTCGCCCACGTGGTGTACCGCTTTGGTCACTCGATGTTGACTGAAACGGTCGATCGCTTCGACCCAGAGTTCAATCCGCTGCTCACTGACCCTGACAACCCGGACTCGCAAATGGGCCTGATCGCGGCCTTCCTCAACCCGCTCGCCTTCGCGGGCAGTGGCGCGACGGCGGACGAAGCGGCAGGCGCGATCATTCGCGGTGTGACCCGCCAACTGGGCAACGAAATCGACGAATTCGTCACCGAAGCCTTGCGCAACAACCTGCTGGGGCTGCCGCTCGATTTGCCGGCCCTGAACCTGGCGCGCGGTCGCGACACAGGCATTCCGACGTTGAACGAGGCGCGGCGTGAATTCTACGAGATGACGGGCGACAGCCAGCTCAAGCCGTACATCAGCTGGGCGGATCTGGCCAATAACCTCAAGCACCCTGAATCGTTGGTCAATTTCATCGCAGCCTTCGGCACCCACGGGGCCTTGACGGCGGCCGATGTCGATACGCTGGTCGAGATGCGTGCGATTGCCGCGGCCCTCGTGTTTGGCGGCAGCGCGGTCATCAACGCCGGTACTGCCGATGAGCGTACCTTTACCGCCACTGAAGCGGATCGTCTGGACTTTCTCAACAGTTCGGGCATCTACGCCATGGTCAACGGTGTGACCACCACCGGTGTCGACGACATCGACTTCTGGGTCGGTGGTCTCGCCGAGCAGAAGATGCCGTTTGGCGGCATGCTCGGCTCTACCTTCAACTTCGTGTTTGAAACCCAGATGGAGGCGTTGCAGAACGGCGACCGGTTCTACTATCTGTCGCGCGTTGCAGGCCTGAACTTCGGCACCGAATTGGAGAACAACTCCTTTGCCAAGTTGATCATGCTCAACAGCGATGTCACCCATCTGTCGAACACCGTGTTCCTGACGCCAACGTTCACCCTCGAAGTGAATCAGGTCAATCAGTTCACTGGCCTGGGTGCGGACGGCCAAGCCGACCCGACGGGCGGCCTGATGATCAACGGCGTGGAAATCGTCAAGCTGGTGGTTCGCGACAACCCCGACACCCAGGGGGCAGACAGCAATTTCCTGCAGTACAACGGTGCGGACCATGTGGTATTGGGAGGCACCGCCGGCGATGACATCATCATCTCCAGTGAAGGCGATGACACGCTTTACGGTGACGGCGGCAACGACCGCCTGGAAGGCGGCGCCGGCAACGACGCGGTCCTGGGCGGCGCCGGTGATGACATCATCACCGATTCGTTCGGTGACAACCGTCTGGAAGGCAACGCCGGTAACGACGTGATCATCGCCGGCAGCATGCTGGCCGGGGGCAACCTGATCCTGGGTGGCGATGGCCAGGACTTCATCGTCACCACCGAAGACATCAGCACCACCTTCGGCGGCCAGGGCGACGACTTCATTCTCGGTGCCAAGACCAACTTGCCACCGACCGGCAACGAAGGTGACGACTGGATCGAGAAGGGCACCCAGGACGGTGCACCTGGCGATAACGCCTCGCCGTTGGCCAACGATGATGTGATCGGCAACGACATCTTTATCGGTGGCGCTGGCTTCGACGAAATGATCGGCGAGGGGGGCGATGACATCTTCGTCGGCAGCGATGCCCAGGACAATATGGACGGTATGTCGGGCTTCGACTGGGTGACCCATAAGAATGACAAGATCGGCGTGACCGTCGACCTGACCATGGCCGCGCTAGCGCAGCCACACGGTAACGCGCCAAATCAAAACAACGGGCCGTTCAACCCGGTCGGCGCATCGCCGGCCTCGATCCTCGACCGGTTTGCCGAGGTCGAAGGTTTGTCCGGTTCGAAATTCGGCGATGTGCTCAAGGGCGATAATGTTGATGCGGTCACCATCGTTGACCACGGTGGTACGACGGGCAGTGCGCTGACCAATGTGGCGTTGATCCGCGGGCTGGAGCAGTTCCTGGCCGACGCCGGTTTGCCGACCACCGGCTTTGCCACGGGCAATATCATCCTGGGTGGCGATGGCAGCGACCTGATCGAGGGTCGTGGTGGTGATGACCTGCTCGACGGCGACAAATGGCTTAACGTCAGGATTGCGGTTTATGCCCCTGACGACACCAACCATAGCGGCCCTGAGATCGCCTCCTTCGACAGCATGGTCGAGATGATCCCGTTCATGATGGACGGTACCTATAACCCGGGTCAGCTCAAGGCCGTGCGGGAAATCCTGCCCGGTACCTCGACAGGCGGAGCCGCCTACGACACCGCGATTTTCTCCGGGCAGCAGTCCGAGTATGTGGTGACGCGCGACACCCGCGGTACGCTCAATACAGCGGACGATGTCTGGACGGTGGCCGATACCGTAGCAGGGCGCGACGGCACCGATACCCTCCTGCATATCGAACGCCTGCAGTTCTCCGATACCCAGCAAGTGCTGCTGCCGGGGCTCAACGCGCAACCGGTTGGCAGACCGAACATCGCCGACGCAAACGGCGGGGCAATCACGGTGGGCGACGTGCTGACGGTCAGTGTGGCCGGGGTGAGCGACGCCGATAACATCGGGGGCAGCCTCAACAACTCCTCGGTGTCCTACTACTGGCAATTCGAGGCGGATCCAGGCAGCGGCGTTTTCGAGGACATCATCTTGTTGCCGGCCGGCGACCTGGCGTTCCAGAGTGCCGATGGCACCACGTTCAAGGTCTCGCCCGACCTTGCCGGGTTATCGTTGCGGGTCAAGGCAATCTACCAGGATGGGCATGGCACTACTGAAGTGGTGTTCTCGCAGCCGACGGCCGTGGTCGTTCCCGGCGCGCCGGTCGTACCGACGTCGCCGACACCCGTGGCCGATGCCACGGCCGGTGGCGAGGGCCTTCACATGGTCCGCTCCGACCTCAACTTCATCCTCGATCAGATCAAGATTGCCGAGGCTGACGCGGCCGGCCAGGACATGCTCTCGCTGATCCCGAACATCCGCGCGCCGTTGGGCCTGCGTGCGGTCGATGGGTCGAACAACAACCTGCTGAACCTGAACGGCAACAACCACACCCAGTATGGTGCTGCCGATAACCTCTTCCCGCGGCTGAGCGACCCGGTCTTCAATCCGGCAGAAGGTGTACCTGCCGGTTTCTTTGGCCCCGGCTCGCCGGCCATTCCGGGATCGTCTTATCAGCAAACCAGCGGCTTTGTGTTTGACTCGCAGCCGCGCACCATCAGTAACCTGATCGTCGACCAGACATCGAACAACCCGGCGGCCTATGCCACGGCTTATGACCCGGGGGCCAACGGTCATCTCGACTTTGGCGTAACCGGTAGTGGTAACGACGACGTGCTCAAGGAGGGGGTACGGATCGTCGCCAGCCCTGGCATGGATGGCCAGTTCGGTACCGGCGACGACCACGATGTGTACCTGTTCGAGAACACCGCGGCGGATGCCGGATTGTCCGCGCCGTTCAACGCCTGGATGACCTTCTTCGGGCAGTTCTTCGACCATGGCCTGGACCTGTTGACCAAAGGCGGTTCAGGCACTGTGTTCATCCCGCTGCAGCCGGACGACCCGCTGTATGTGCCGGGCGGCAACACCAATTTCATGGTGTTGACCCGCGCGACCAACCAGCCAGGGGCGGACGGCGTGCTGGGCACGGCCGACGATGTCCGTGAACACACCAACACCACTACGCCGTTCGTGGACCAGAACCAGACCTACAGCTCGCATCCCTCGCACCAGGTATTCCTGCGCGGATACGTGATGACGGAGGATGGCCCCAAAGCGACCGGCAACCTCATCACCAACCGTGACCTTGGGCTGGACGGCAAGTTTGGTACTGGAGACGACAGCGAAATCGGTGGCATGGCGACCTGGAAAGTGGTCAAGGCGCAGGCACGTGATGTGCTGGGTATCGATCTCACCGACGCCGATATCGACAGCAGTCCGCTGCTGGCGACGGACGCCTATGGCAACTTCATCAAGGGGCCGAACGGCTTCCCGCAAGTTGTCATTCGGCTCAACAACGGGCTGGACGGTATCGCCGGCAACGCCGATGACGTCACGACCCTCGTCGAAGGCAACCCGGCCAACCCTGTAAGCCTGGTGAACGCGGTACGCACGGGCCATGCCTTCCTCAACGACATCGCCCATAACGCTGTGCCGGTTGTCGTCGGCGGGGTTCTGCAGGCGGATGGCGATGTCGATGTCGGTAACGCGCAGCCCGTTGGCCCGGGCGGCAACAACCTGACCTACGACAACGAACTGCTTGACGCTCACTACATCGCCGGTGACGGCCGGGTCAACGAGAACATCGGCCTGACCGCAGTGCATGCGATCTTCCACGCCGAGCACAATCGATTGGTTGCGCAGACCAAGGACACCGTGCTCGATTCCAATGACGTGGCCTTCCTCAACGAGTGGCTGCTCTCGCCGGTTGCTGCCTTGCCGGTCAACCAGGCCGAGATCGATGCGTTGGTGTGGAATGGCGAGCGCCTGTTCCAGGCGGCCAAGTTCGGCACCGAGATGCAGTATCAGCACCTGGTGTTCGAGGAGTTTGCGCGGACTATCCAGCCTCGCGTTGACCTGTTCTTCGCACCGACCCAGGTCTATGACGTCGACCTTGATGCCTCGATCGTCGCCGAGTTTGCCCACACCGTGTACCGGTTTGGCCACTCGATGCTGACCGAGACTGTCGATCGCTACGACGTCAATTTTGACGTGATTGGCGATCCGAGCAGTGCTGATCCCGATCAGCAACTGGGCTTGATCGCGGCATTCCTCAACCCGTTGGCCTATGCCGCCAGTGGCGTGACGCCGGAGGATGCGACCAGTGCGATCGTGCGCGGGGTAACTCGGCAAGCCGGTAACGAAATCGACGAGTTCGTCACCGAGGCACTGCGCAACAACCTGCTGGGCCTGCCTCTTGACCTGCCGGCGATCAACATCGCCCGTGGTCGCGACGTGGGGATTCCCTCGCTCAATGCGATTCGCCGCGACATCTACAACCAGACCGGAGATACCCAACTCAAGCCGTACAGCAGCTGGGTCGACCTGGTGCAGCACCTCAAGCATCCGGAGTCGTTGATCAACTTCATCGCGGCTTATGGTACGCACAGCACGATCACGGGGGCGACTACGCTCGAAGGCAAGCGTGCCGCGGCGATGTTGTTGGTGTTCGGCGATGGCGGGATCAACGAGCCATCCGATCGCCTGGACTTCCTCAACGGCACCGGTACCTGGGCCAACGTAACGCGGGCGGGCAAAGACGGGGTTCTGGGGACTGCCGACGATCTGAAGGGTGTGACGATCACAGGGGTCGACGCCATCGATCTATGGATTGGTGGCCTGGCCGAAGAGAAAACGCCGTTTGGCGGCATGCTCGGCTCGACCTTCAACTTTGTGTTCGAAAATCAAATGGAGAAACTGCAGGACGGCGACCGCTTCTACTACCTGGAGCGCACCTCTGGCCTGTCGATGAATGCCGAGCTGGAAAGCAACTCGTTCGCCAAGCTGATCATGGCCAACACCTCGGCCACGCACTTGCCGGGCCTGGTGTTTTCGGACCCGGGCTTCTATCTGGAGAGGGATCAGTCCAAGCAGTACAACGATGGCTTGGGCAATGCCGACCCGCTGGACGAGAACGGCCAGCAGGTGGTGTTCCGCGACAACCCGCTGACTGCCGGACCGGACACCAACTACATCAAGTACACCGGTGACCAACACATCGTGCTGGGCGGTACCAACGATGCAGACATCCTCATCGCGAGTGAAGGCGATGACACCGTCTGGGGTGACGGCGGCAACGACCGCATCGAGGGCGGTGACGGCAACGACCAGCTGCGCGGTGGTGCCGGTGACGACATCATCAGCGATATGGGCGGCGACGATAACATCCAGGGTGGCGACGGCAACGACGTGCTGCACGGTGGTAACGGCATCAACCTGATCATCGGCGGGTTCGGCAATGACTTCATCGTGACCGGTGAGGACGCCTCCGAGGCCATTGGTGGACAGGGCAATGACTTTATCCTGGGCAGCAAGGCCAACGAACAGGACATGGGTAACGAAGGCGACGACTGGATCGAGAAGGGCACCTCCGACGGTGCGCCTGGCGACAACTTCGATCCGCTGGGCAACGACCCGGTCATCGGCAACGATGTCTTCATCGGTGGCAACGAGAACGACAAGTTCAACGGTGAAGGCGGCGACGACATCATGGTCGGCAGTCTCGGCTTTGGTGACCGCTATATCGGTGGCTCGGGCTTTGACTGGGCAACCTTCAAGGGGCTCGCCCAGGGCGTGAGCATCGATTACAGCGACCGCTTTTTCGATGTGCCGCCGGTTCCGGGCTCGGGTGCTTCGGCACTGGTGCGTTTCGACATCATGGAAGGTCTGTCGGGTTCATCGCACGGTGACTTCCTGCGCGGCGATAATCAAGATGCCGCATCGTTACCGGGTGCAGGTGCAACCGGCAGTGTGCTGACCAACATCGACCTGATCGACGGCCTGGCGGATGTGCTGCCGGCCGGAGCGACGTTCTTCGATGGCGGCAACATCATCCTCGGTGGCAGCGGCAGCGACCTTATCGAGGGTCGCGGTGGCGACGACATCATCGATGGTGACAAGTGGCTCAACGTACGCATCAGCGTCCGGGCAAATGCCGATGGTACCGGACCGGAAATCGCTACCTTCGACAGCATGGAGCCACTGGTTCCGTTCATGCTCAACGGTACGTACAACCCGGGTCAGTTGATCATCAAGCGGGAGATTCTGACGGGCGATGACAGCTTCGATACCGCGGTGTTCTCCGGTAATTCGACGGAATACATCGTTTCTGTCGAGGGCAATACAGTCATCGTGACGGATCTGGTGGCGGGGCGTGATGGTGTCGATCGCTTGACGGGCATCGAGCGTCTGCAATTCTCTGACCTGGCGCAGTCATCCGGCGTTGGTAGCGCCTTGGACGAGGGGCCATCGGGTCATCTGGCGATTCTCGATGATGCTACCGGTCTGCGTGACGACACGCCTGTGGCCGGCCAGTTGCTGCGCGTCAGCGGTCGTGCCGTACACGATGCGGACAACGTAAGCGGCGCCAATCCGACCGGTACGTTGTCCGGAGCGGTGGCTTACTACTGGCAGGTGGAAAACATTCCAGGCACGGGGATCTATGAGGACATCACCGTTGTTGCCGCCGGCGAAGCCTCGCGGGCGACCGGGACCACCTACCGGGTGACAGACGATGTGGCGGGTCTGAACATTCGCGTTCGGGCGGTGTATCAGGATGCCAAGGGCACGCTGGAAATCGTCGACTCGTCGGCGAACAGCGCACCCACCGCGGGGCCGACGGTCACCGGGCTTTTGGTAGAGGACCAAGTGTTGACGGCTGACCCATCGAGCATCATCGATCTGGATGGCCTCAGCAATCCGCAGTTCACCTACCAGTGGCAGGCGACCAACGGGGTCAGCTTCGTCGACATCGTCGGAGCCACCAGTAGCACGTTCACGCTTGGCCAGGACCAGGCCGGCGACCAGGTGCGGGTGGTGGTCAGTTACGTGGATGACTTTGGTGTATCCGAGAGCGTGGCGTCCGACCCTTCGGACCCGGTCGCCAACGTCAACGATGCACCCACCGGTGCGTTGCTGATCAGCGATACGACACCGGATCAAGGACAGGTGTTGACCGCGCTGACTGCCGGGATTGCCGATGAGGATGGGCTGGGCACCTTCAGCTTCCAATGGCAGCAAGGTACTGGCGCTTCCTTCACCGACATTAACGGCGCGACCGCTGCGACCTTCACCCCGGGCTTTGCGCAGGGCAATCTGCAATTGCGGGTGATCGTGCGTTATACCGACGGCTTCGGTACGCTGGAGACGCTGACCTCGGCGGCAACCGCTGCCGTTACGGTAACGCCTGGCGTGGTGCTGGTGGGTACCTTTCTCGCTGACACCCTCACCGGTGGCGGGGGTGCCGATGTGCTTAGTGGCCTGAGCGGCAACGATACGCTCAATGGTCTGGCCGGTACTGATCAACTGCTAGGTGGCCTCGGCAATGACATCCTCAACGGCGGAGACGACAACGATATCCTCAACGGCGATATCGGCGACGACCTTCTCAACGGTGGCCTCGGCGCGGATGCCATGAATGGCGGTCTCGGCAACGATACCTTCGTGGTGGACAATGTTGGCGACGTTGTCGCTGAGCTTGCCTTGGGCGGTACCGATCTGGTGCAAACCAGCCTGGCCAGCTACGTGCTGGGTGCCAACCTCGAGAACCTGGCCTATACCGGTGCGGGCAGCTTTACCGGTACCGGTAATGCGCTGGCCAACATCATCACTGGCGGGGTTGGTAATGACGTCCTCAGTGGCGGGGACGGCAACGACACCCTCAACGGCGGGCTTGGCGCGGATGCCATGAACGGCGGTGCCGGCAACGACACCTTCGTGGTGGACAATGTCGGTGACAGCGTCACCGAAGCGCTGGGCGGTGGTACCGATCTGGTGCAAACCAGCCTGGCCAGTTACCTGCTCGGGGCCAACGTCGAGAACCTGACCTATACGGGGACAGGTAACTTCACCGGTACGGGCAATGCGCTGGCTAACACCCTGACCGGCGGGGTGGGTAACGACATCCTCGATGGCGGTGCGGGTGCTGACCAGATGGCAGGGGGCGCTGGCAACGACACCTACATCGTCGATGTGGTCGCTGATGGGGTGTTCGAGGTGGCGGGTGGCGGTACGGATAGCGTGCAGACGACGCTGGCCAGCTACGTGCTTGGTAATAATGTCGAGAACCTGGCTTACACCGGAGTCAACAACTTCGTCGGTAACGGTAACGGGCTGAACAATAACATCGTCGGCGGGGCAGGTAATGACACCCTCAACGGCAACAGCGGCAACGACATCCTTACCGGCAACGCAGGTAACGACACGCTCAATGGTGACATCGGCAACGATCAGCTGTTGGGTGGCATAGGCACCGATACCCTGAACGGCGGTATCGGCGATGATGGCCTCGACGGTGGTGACGGAAACGATGCCTTGAATGGTGACGCAGGCAACGACACGTTGCTGGGTGGGCTGGGTAATGACGTGCTGGATGGCGGTACCGGCAACGATCTGCTCCAGGGCGGCGATGGCAGCGACACCCTCAATGGTGGTATCGGTAACGACACATTGCTGGGCGGTATCGGCAATGACTTTATCGATGGCGGAGTGGGCAACGATAGGGTCACTGGCGGTGCCGGCGACGATGTGATGGTCGCCAGCGTTGGCAACGACGTCTTCCTGTTCGCGGCGGGCTTCGGGGCCGACCAGATCATCGGCTTCGATGCCAACGCGGCGGGGGGCCAGGATCTGCTCGATATTTCCGCATTCGGTGTCACGGCTGCGACCTTTGCCAGCACTGTCATCATCACCGATGTCGGTGCGGATACCCTGCTCAGCTCCGCAGGAGGCGCTGAAACCATCCGCCTGGTCGGTGTGGCCGATGCGACAACCATCACTGCCTCAGACTTCATTCTGGCTACTTGAGGTGAAGTCCAGTCAGCGTTAACCGAGGCGGGGAGGGCAATGGATGCCCTCCCTTTCTTTTGCCGATGGATGTCGTCTGCCGCTTCCAGTCTGGAAAACTACGCTTGATCGCACTCCCGCAGGATCAGGCAAGTTGTCAGAAGGATCTGACTAACTCGCTGCACACCTTTATCCCTAATCTGAACACGTAGCGAGGCACCACTCGCGTCATCAAGCACTCAGTAAAGGATAGGGATCATGTCGAACATTTCGGAAAAAGTAGTGGTGATCACTGGCGCCAGCAGCGGTATTGGCGAGGCGGCCGCGCGTCTTTTAGCTGGCAAGGGGGCACGCGTCGTGCTGGGTGCACGTCGCACGGATCGCCTCGAAAGCCTCTGCCATGAGATCAATGCCGCGGGAGGGAGCGCCCAATTCAAGGCGGTTGATGTCACCAGCCGGTCTGACGTGCAAGCGTTTGTGGATTTTGCCGTCAGCCTCCATGGTCGCGTCGATGTGATCGTCAATAACGCCGGTGTAATGCCTCTGTCGAAGCTTGAAGCGCTGAAGGTCAATGAATGGGACCAGATGATCGACGTCAACATTCGCGGCGTCCTGCATGGTATTGCAGCAGGCCTGCCTCTGATGCAGAAGCAGAAATCCGGTCAGTTCATCAATATAGCGTCTATCGGTGCATACACAGTCAGTCCGACAGCCTCTGTTTACTGCGCGACGAAATTTGCGGTACGGGCCATTTCAGAAGGACTGCGTCAGGAAGTCGGTGGAGACATTCGTGTCACCGTTATTTCGCCGGGGGTCACCGAATCGGAATTGGCCGAGAGCATCTCAGACGAAGGTGGACGGGCCGAGATGCGTGAGTTTCGTAAGATCGCACTGCCTGCCCAGGCCATCGCCCGTGCTATTGCCTATGCCATCGAGCAACCTGCCGACGTTGATGTCAGTGAGCTGATTGTCCGGCCAACCGCCAGCCCCTATTAATGTGGCGAGACTGGAGGAAAAGAAAATGACGGTCAAAAAGTCCGCAGATCAAGACAAATACGTCGGCATGTGGGTTACGGCAGATGGGCATATTCGCCATGAGCTATTGCCAGGCGGCCGATATGATGAGGCGCGAGGCAAGACAGCGAGCGCCTACCAGGGAAGATATTGGCTGGAAGGTGACCACATTGAATACGTCGATGACACCGGGTTTACCGCTGATGGCGAGTTCCGGGAGGGGATTTTGTATCACGCAGGCATGATTCTGTATCGCGAGGACTAGAAGCTGACCTTGGCGGTGATGAGCGTCGCTCCATCGACGCTCATCAGGAATCACCGCGCATGGCGTAAAAAAGTTGTACAAGCTCTGTCCTGATGGCGTAAAAACTATACATGAAGCTATTCTTGTATAGAATTTACAAAAGGCCGAGACGATCATGAACGTGGCTGATTCCAAGCGTTGCTTTGGACATCGTCTGTCGAGATGCTGGCTGTTCGCGTTGTTGCTGGCGGTACCTTGCTGGGCGGATTGGCGTCCCGCACTGCCAGACGGGCGTCTGTTGGGCAGCGGCGACTTTACCTGGTTCGGCGTGAGTCTCTACACAGCGCGTTTGTGGAGCCCAGGGATGCCGATGACCTGGGACCAGCCTTTTGCACTCGAACTGGTTTATCACCGTGCCCTTTCCCGGGACGCACTGGTTGAGGCCAGCCTCAAGGAAATGCGTCGCATGGCAGAGGCTCGTCCAGATGAGCCCACACTCCAACGCTGGTCCAGTGAAATGCGAGATGCCTTCGTCGATGTTCGGCCGGGAATGCGCATTACCGGGCTTTACCATCCAGGTAAAGGCTGCACTTTCTTCGTCGACGGCCAACTGCGCCGGCGGGTCGAGGACCCTGCATTCGCCCGTGCCTTCTTCGACATTTGGCTGGACCCGCGTACTCGGGACAAAGAACTGCGTCAACGCCTGCTGGGGATGGCCGGGCCGGCGGAGTGAGGAGGTTGAGATGCGTCGATTAGCGGTACTGCTCGTTAGCCTGTTGCTGGTCAGCTGTAACAACGTTGGCGTGGACCACTACGCGAAGGAGCGACCCGCTCTGGATCTGGTGGCCTTCTTCTCCCGGCCGGTACAGGCTTGGGGGTTGTTCCAGAATCGCTCGGGCGAGGTGGTCAAACGTTTCCATGTCCAGATTGAAAGTCGCGTCGAAGGACAAAAATTGATCCTCGACGAGCGATTTCTCTACAGCGATGGCACGCGTCAGCGGCGTACCTGGACGCTGGAACCGACCGGTTCCGGGCGATGGCGTGGCCGTGCGGACGATGTCGTCGGAGAGGCCAGCGGCGAGATCGCGGGCAACGCGCTGCACTGGCGCTACCGCCTTGACCTGCCGGTTGACGGCCGGCATTGGGAAGTGGATATGGACGACTGGATGTACCTGATGGACGAAGACACGATCATCAATCGCACGACTATGAGCAAGCTTGGCGTCGAGTTGGGACAGGTGATCCTGTTCTTTCGTCGCCAGCCGGCGTCAACTCCCTGAACCCACGATGGCCGAGCCGAGCAGGCGCTATTCGCCCATTGGAAAGATCAGCGCCGAGCCGCCAGTCGCAGGATAAGCGGCATCCATACAGCCCAAAGCGGCGCGAGCAGCAGGACTGTGCCAAAAGTGCCCCAAGGCAGACCGACACCCGCCAACGATGCGCCGGCGATGTAAGCCGGGGGACCGCCGCACATGCCCAGTAGCGCGCCGTACCAGATGGGATGTCGAGCCCAGGCCAGGCTATGGCGAAGTCCACTGGCCAGCACCAGCCACAGTACCGCCAGCCATAGAGGTAAGGGGCGCTGGGCAAAATCGAAAACGCCCAGCGCACCCAGGCTGGCATCCAGTGCGCAGCCTGCCATTGCCACACAGACCAGCGTGGTTGCTTCCTCGCGCGGCCGCGGGCAAGCAGCCACATGCACCAACAAACCTGCCGCCACCGGGAGCAGCAGCCAGGGATGCCGCTCGCTCAGCACGCAAGCCCACCACGCGGCTTGCATCCACAGTGCGTTGCCGATCAACCAGGCCCGGCTCATCAGGCACCCGGCAGCGAAGCTCGACGTGCGGCCGGGGCTGCCCAGAGCAGTTGCGCGACGCCAATTGCGCGCTCCTCGAAACCGCCCTGGCAATAACACAGGTAGAACTCCCAGAGGCGTTGAAATGTTTCGTCATAGCCCAGCTCAAGCAACGCGGTGCGCGACTGGCGCAAGTTGTCGCGCCAGTGCTGCAGAGTCCGCGCATAGTCCTGTCCGAAGTCCTCCATGTGCACCAGGTTCAACGTGGTATGGCAACTGGCGGTCTGCAGCATGACGCTCAAGGAGGGCAGGGCACCGCCGGGAAAGATATGGCGCTGAATGAAATCCACCGAGCGCTGGGCCTGTTCATAACGCTGGTCGCGAATGGTGATGGCCTGCAACAGCATCAAACCGTCTTCTTTGAGCAGCGATGCACACCGACGGAAGTAAACCGGCAAATAGCGGTGCCCCACTGCCTCGATCATCTCGATCGAGACCAGTTTGTCGAAGCGTCCGCGCAGGTCGCGGTAATCCTCGCGCAGGACGGTAATGCGTTCTTGCAGGCCAAGATCGCGGACGCGCTGCACGGTATGGGCGTACTGCGCCTCGGACAATGTGGTGGTCGTCACCCGGCACCCGTGACGGGTAGCGGCATGGATCGCCAGGCTACCCCATCCGGTACCGATCTCGAGCAGATGATCGTCGGGGCTCAGCGCGAGTTTCTCGCAGATACGCTCGAGTTTGTTCAGTTGGCCTTGCTCCAGGCTCTGCTCCAGACTGTCGAACATTGCTGCCGAGTACATCATGGTCGGGTCCAGCAGCCGCTCGAACAGGGCATTGCCCAAATCGTAATGAGCGAGAATATTGCGCCGCGCGCCTTGCCTGTTGTTTCGATTGAACCAATGCAGCAGGCGCAGGACCGGTCGACCCAGGCGCGCCAACCCGCCATCAAGGGCGTCGAGCACTTCCAGGTTGGCGACGAAGAGTCGGGTGACCGCCGCCAGGTCCGGCGTGCGCCAGTAGCCGTGGATGTAAGCTTCACCGGCACCGATCGAGCCGTTGGCAGCCACCATGCCCCAAGCTGCTTCGTCGAAGATCTCGACCTCGGCGTGCAGTGTGCTGCCGGCATCGCCAAACAGCCACTGTCGGCCCTGATAGATCAGGCGCAGACGTCCTTGGCGCAGGTTGCGCAGTTGGGAGAGCACGGCGCTTCTGCCCAGGCCGCCGAACAACGGCGCCAAGCCAAAGGATTTACTGACGCTCAGAGTTGGATCGGACATGCTCGGGCTCCTCGTGGAAGTCATGGCCAAGGTCTTGGCTGCTCTGACGGGTGGTGTGGGCAAAGAGTGGGGTGCGCTTGAGCAACAGGCACATGGCTTGCCAATAAATGGCACTGAGGGTACGCAGGCTCATCCAGGGGAAGGCCAGTACGTGTCGTCTCAATGCAGCGGCATCCAGCGGCTTGCGCTGCAGCGCCAGATCGGCCTCGAAGACTTTCTGTTCTTCGCGGTGGTTTTCCATGTGGATGCGCACGTGCGCGCCATCGATGTGGAAGCGCATGTGGTATTGCATGTCCATCGGCAAGAACGGCGAGACATGGAATTGCTTGCTGACCGAGAATTGTCGCGGCTGACCGGGCAGCACCGACAGCACATAGTGAAAACGCTCACGCCAAGGTGTGTTACGCACCTCCAGCACAATCGCTGCCAGGAGGCCATCGCTGTCGTGGCAAAAGTAGAAGCTCACCGGATTGAAAGAAATCCCCCAACTGCGCGGCTGGGTCAGCAAATGAATGGGGCCGCACGGCGCCTGGCCCAAGGCCTTGGCCACCACTTCGCGCACCGCGTCTTTCAAAGGTATGCCGCGACGAGTCCAGGCTGGCAGGTAATCGGTTTCTCGCCAGCTCAGCGGTGCCAGCCGAGTAGCACCGAGTAACGGAGACAGGCCCAGCAGCAATTGCTGTTCGTCCAGATCCAGGTAAAGCATGGCGCTGCGATAGCGGAATCCGTGGTACCGCGGCATCAGGCGTCGGTGGCTGACCCAACCGTAGCAAAGGCTGCTGTTCACAGGCGCTCCCCGAACCGTTCGGCGACGCCCAAAGCGCTGACCACGCCATCCTCATGGAAGCCGTTGGCCCAGTAAGCGCCGCAGAAGTAGCTGTGCTGGTTTCCCTGTAGTTCACCCTGACGTGCCTGGGCCGCCATGGCGGCAAGGCTGTATTGCGGATGTGCGTAATCGAAGCGTGCCAAAACCTGCGACGGGTCCACGCAATCGCCCTGATTGAGGCTTACGCAGAAGGTCACGGGTGCGTCGAGGCCTTGCAGAATATTCATGTTATAGGTCACGGCGGCCGGCGCGTGTGCCGGGCCGCCGAGACGATAGTTCCAGCTGGCCCAAGCCTTGCGCCGACTGGGCAACAGGCGCGTGTCGGTGTGCAGCAATACTTCATTGGCGGCATAGTTCAGGGCTCCGAGCACCTCATGCTCGGTGGTCGTCGGTTTCTCCAGCAGCGCCAGAGCCTGGTCGCTATGGCAGGCGAACACGACTTTGTCGAAGCGTTCCTGGCCCGCGGCGCTGGTGATCACCACCCCGGTATCATCCCGGCGGACGCCCATCACCGGGCAATTGAGGCGAATGCGCTCGCTGAAGGTCCAGCACAACGGCTTCACATAACTGCGCGAGCCACCCTCGATCACCCGCCACTGCGGCCGCTGGCTGATCGAGAGCAGGCCGTGGTTGCGAAAGAAACGCACGAAAAAGTGCAGCGGGAAACGCAGCATATCGGCCCTTGATACCGACCAGATGGCCGATCCCATGGGGACGATATAGTGATGGATGAAACGCTGCCCGTAGCCTCGCATGCTCAGGTAGTCGCCAAGGCTTATGGCTTGGTCAATGCGGTGGTCGTCAAGGTCTGTTACCGCCTGGCGGTTGAAGCGCACGATATCGCGCAGCATCCCCCAGAAGCCCGGCGACAGCAGATTGCTGCGCTGTGCGAAAAGGGTGTCCAGATTATTGCCGTTGTACTCCAGACCGCTGTCCGGATCGTTCACGGAAAAGCTCATCTCGGTGGGGCGTGAGACGACTCCCAGGCGATCGAGCAAGCGAATGAAGTTGGGGTAGGTCCAGTCGTTGAAAACGATGAAGCCGGTGTCCACGGCATAGCGCTGGCCCTGCCATTCAATGTCGACAGTATGGGTATGACCGCCGACCCAGTCAGCCGCTTCGAACACGGTCACCTCATTGCTACGCGACAACAGATAGGCACAGGTCAGCCCAGAAATCCCGCTGCCGATAATGGCGATACGCATATGACGCTATTCCTGTTCGGTTCGCGCCAGTCGACGGCCCAGGGCCAGGCGCCAACGCGCCGGCAGGGCGCCAAGCAAGCGCAGGACGAGAGTGAAGAGGCGTGGAAAGTTGATCTCCAGCGGTCGTCGCGTCAGGCGCGCGACGACATGCCGCGCAGCGCGGTCGGCCGTCCAGAGTTGTGGCATGGCAAAGGTATTGCGCCGAGTCAGGGGGGTGTCGATGAACCCCGGGCTGACCAGCGTTACATCAATGCCTTCGGCGTGTAGATCCAGGCGCAGGGATTCAACGAGATAACGCAGGGCCGCTTTGGACGCGCCATAGGCTCCGGCCCGCGGCAGCGCCAGCCAGGTCACTGAGCTGCCGATCACTACCAGATGGGGTCGGTGCCCGCGGCGCAGCAGTGGCAGTGCCGCCTGCAAACAGTAGCTGACCGCCAACAGGTTGGTACGCATCACGCGCTCGACTGTCTCGGCCTCGAACTTGCCCGGCACCAGGTATTCGCAGGTGCCGGCGTTCAGAATCACCAGGTCCAGTGCGCCCCACGCCTGCTCGATGTTGTCGCAAATGGCCGAAACTTGACGCGGGTCAGCCACATCGCCGGTAGCGAGCAAGGCCCCTGGGTAGCGCAGCACGAGCGGCATCAGTGCTTCCGCCCGCCGCCCACCCAAGGCCACCGAATGGCCTTGCTCCAGAAGCCGTTCAGCCAGGGCGGCACCAAGGCCGCTGCTGGCCCCTGTCAGCCAGCAGCGACTCATGCAAGCCTCCCTTTGATCCAGCCGATCACTGCGCCAAGTACGGGAACGTGCTCGTAGATCAGGGCACCGGCATCGAAATAGTCGTGGTGCAGGTAGACATGCGTTGCCCAGCGCAGGTGGCTGCAGCCTTGCAGACTTATCGGCTGGCCACGGGACAGGCGCGGATGACGGAAGTGCAGGTTCCAGCGCAGATAACCTTGACCGGGGGCGGTTTCATCCACGTCCAGGAGTTCGTAGCGGATATCCTCGACGTTGCTGTACAGGTTTTCAAAATAGCTACGAAGTGCCGGCAGGCCATTGAGTTGGTGCAACGGATCACGAAATTGAACGTCGTTGCTGTACAGCTCGCCCAGTTTATCCAGGCAATCAGCGTTCAGCGTTGTGAACGTGTCAGCGAAATGGCGGAGATATGCAGACATGGCCGGCTCCAGGCAAAATTGTACAAGTTGAGAAAACTGTACAGGTTTACCTGAAGCCTACGGGGAAAATTGTACAAGTCAATATTCTTGTACACTTTTTGTATCGGTCGTTGCGTTACTCGTCTTGACCGCCAAGCCTTGCCAGTTGACGGCGAAGATCAGCCACTTCGGTCTCAAGCGACTGGACTCTTTCCAGAGCGGCAATCTTTTCGCTGACGTCGTGCTGTATGCCAATGTAGTAGGTCAACTGATCGGCATCGTTGTACACGGGAGTGATAGACAACTCGTTCCAGAACAGGCTGCCATCCTTACGATAGTTGCGCAGCACCTGACGGCAGGGCTGACCGAGGCGGATGGCGTCGCGGATTGCGTTGAGGCTGGCCTGGTCATGATCGGCTCCCTGCAGGAACCGGCAATCCTGATAGAGTATTTCGTCGGCACTGTAGCCGGTCAGGCGCTCGAAGGCAGGGTTGGCATAGATGAGAATGCTGTCACTGCCTTCCTGCTCGGCCACGACGATGCCGTCATTGGAGGCTTCGACCATAAGTTGCAGGAGTTTGGCGTCAATCATGGTCCGGGCTCGCTGTAGTTCGAGGATTTGCCTCACAGCGTAGTCGTCAGCGACAGCCATGCCTAGATGGCAAGACGCAGGAACCCGGACCGCGATTGGCTGGTTAAATAGCGCCATGCCTGGTTTAGAATGGCGACACACTCAGGATGTAACGACTTTCAATGACCGAGCCCCTCGAATCCGCCTCCGACGACGCCTTGCTCCCCATGCGCGAAGTCGCCAGCCTGACTGGCGTCAACCCGATCACCCTGCGGGCATGGGAGCGTCGCCACGGATTGATCCGACCTGTTCGCACGGTAGGTGGGCATCGCCTGTATTCGCAGCAAGATATCGAACATATACGCAGCATCATGCTCTGGACCAGCCGAGGTCTGCCAATCAGCAAGATTGGCGCTTTGCTCAACCGGCAGCAGAACACGCCGGAGCTCGCTGTCACAGACGCGGCCGAAGCCCCTCTGCTCCAATGGCAACAGGCAATTCATCGTGCCACGCAGGCTTTTGATGGCGCCGAGCTGGAGCGCCTTCACGGGCAACTGTTCACGATCTACCCGAAGGCTACGGTACTGGCGGCTGTTCTGCTGCCGGTCTGGCGCAGCCTGGCAGTTGGCGATGCTTTCGGTCGACGCAGTCAGTGGCTGTTCCTGGACGCTTTCTTTCGTGCGCGGTTGTTATTGCGACTGCAGATGAACCCGGGCAACGGTGCTTGCGTGCTGCTGGCCGACGGCTCTGGCCATGCACACGAACTGGAGCTGTTGTGCGCCGGTTTGTTGATGAGCAATGACCAGCTGCGCATTGAAGTGCTGAGCCCGGGCCAGCCCCTGGAAGAACTGCCATTGCTGTGTACAGCGATTCAGCCCGCCGCGCTGGTGCTGTTGGTCCAGACGCCACTGCAGGCCGATGCACACAAGCGACTGCGTGCCCTTCAAATGGGCGTTACGTGCCCATTGGCCCTGGTTGGCGACGCAGCTGCCGCTTCGTCGTCAGGGCTGCGTGGTTCTTCAATTGCCATATTGGGCAACGACGAAGCGAGTATTTTGCCCAGGCTGGAAGCCTTGGTAAGGGGAACGCTGCAAATTTGAATTTGGCGTTTCAGCTAAGCAGGCTTATCTGAAACGGCATTACTGATTCCGTCCAGCTCCTGCCACGGGTTGGATAGAGAACCCTTCCTGGGACACTGGGAAATGTGAGGAAACTCCAGTGTTCTGTCTGACTCGGATTGCTCTGCCTTGCAGTTCCTGCAGACGACCTTTGTTTGCGAAAGAATCCAGTTTCCATGCCAGGCGAGGAGTTTTTCAGAGGGTGACATGGTCATGAAACCTCTACAAATACTGTACAGATTTTTCTGTATTGTAGAGGTTTTTTGTCCGTTTCCAATCGACTTTGTGAGCAGCTCCACACAAATAGATGAGGGTTTTCGGTGGTCACTCACGCGGTGCCCACCGAAAAACTGCACTCTATTCTGCTGATGACAGCGGCGGGGTACGAGGCGGGATCATTCGTTTCGACCCGCTGGCTTCGAATGCCGAGGCAAAACGCAACAGTGCCGAATCGTCATAGGCTCGACCGGCAAACGTCAGGCCTACTGGCATGCCGATATCCGCCATGATGCCCATCGGCACGGTGACTGTCGGCACACCCAGATGCCGGATGGCCAGGTTGCCATTGGCCACCCATACGCCGTTACTCCAGGCGATGTCGGCAGAGACCGGGTTGACATCGGCGTCCGCCGGGCCAACATCCGCGACGGTGGGGAACAGCACTGCGTCCAGGCCCAGCCGATCCATCCAGTCTTCCAGATCGAGTTTGCGCGTCTGCTCGAGCCCACGCAGTCCATCGGGGACGGTACTGATCTGGTCCCACGGGGTGATACCACGCTCGGCCATCTTCACGTATTCGTCCATGCCGGCAGCGAGGTCGCCCTCACGGTTGGGCAATGTTCCCGGGTCATGGGGGAAAATCTTCGGTCCATCGACATCGACCAGTCGATTCAGCTTCGGATCGCCATTGGCTTGCAGGAAATCATCGAAAGCCCACGCAGTGAGATCCCACAATTCATGGTGCAGGAACTCCTTGGAGACGATGCCGCGATTGAACACCGTCGGCGCACCGGGACGGTCACCTTCGCAATTGGACACCAGCGGAAAATCGACTTCGATGACCTCGGCGCCAGCGGCTTCAAGAGCCTTGCGCGCCTGTTGCCAAAGACCGATCACCGACTCGCGGGTATTGATACGTTGGCCGGTCGGGCCACCGATCCCGGGTGCTTCGCTGGTGCCTGCTTCCGGATCGGCATTGATGTACATGCGCGGCACGCCGAGGCGCTTGCCGGCGAGCGCATCGGGTTGCGCGGCAAGTTCAAGATAGGAGGCAGGCCGGACCGAAGCGACGCTCGGAATCGGCACCCAGGGTTGCATGCGCCACAGGTCGCCACGGGTGTCAGGGTCGTCCGCCACGACCACGTCGAGCACCTCCAGCAGGTCGGCCATGGTTCTGGCAAACGGCACGACAACGTCCATGGTCGGTGTCAGCGGCCAGTTGCCGCGCACCGAAATCACGCCACGCGATGGCGTGTAGGCGCACAAGCCATTGTTGGACGCCGGGCCACGGCCGCTTGACCAGGTTTCCTCGGCCAAACCGAACGCCGCGAAGCTGGCGGCCGTGGCTGTGCCGGCACCGTTCGACGAACCGGAGGCGAACGGGGCGGTGAGGAAATCGGCGTTGTACGGGCTCTCGGCACGGCCATAGACCCCGCGCTGCATTCCGCCGTTGGCCATGGGCGGCATATTGGTCTTGCCCAGGCAGATAGCACCGGCGGCGCGCAGTCGTTCGACGGTGAACGCATCGCGATAGGCAATCAGATCCTTGAACGCTGGGCTGCCCGAAGCGGCCGTCAGGCCCTTGACCAGGTAACTGTCCTTCGCCGTATAAGGAATGCCATCGAGTGGCCCCAGCGTCTCGCCCCTGGCCCGACGGGCATCGGCAGCTTGCGCTTCCTTGAGCGCGTCCGGGTTGCGCACCACCACGGCATTGAGCGCGGTGTCGGTGTCGGCGCCGTCATACGCATCGATCCGGGCGAGGTAGGCCTGGACCAGTTCGACCGACGTGGTCTGGCCGGATTCGAGCGCAGCGCGCAATTGGGCAATGGAAACTTCGGTGACTTCAATCATGCGGTTACCACCGGCTCTCTCAAATATGAATTTCTTGACGGATCTGCGTGCGCAGCGTTGCGCGACGCAATCCGGTTTTCAACCTTAAGCCGCGTATTTTGCACTAAGCCGGGGCAGGGCGCCGCCATTGCCCCTCCATACGGACACGGATAATGGCCATTTCGATCCCCTTTTGGCCGATCGCACGCTGTGAACGGTCCAGGCTGTCAGCAAGAATCGGTGGCAGGCGGCCGAAGCAGCCGTGTACACAGCTTCCATAACCATAATCTTTTGCTTCCTTTGCTCCAGGCCACGTTCAAGGCCACTGCCGTTACCGATTATAAAAACCAAACGAGCTGACATTGGGGAACTGATCCATGGACATTATGAAACGCATTCTGGGCGCCACTGTTTGTGGGCTGACGTTGCTTGCCAGCGCGGTGCAAGCCGAGCAGCGCGAGCTGCGGGTGTACAACTGGGCGGACTATATCCTGCCGTCCGTGCCCAAGGACTTTGCCGCCAAAACCGGGATCAAAGTGACCTGGGACACCTTCGACACCAACGAGTCGCTGGAAGCCAAACTGCTGACCGGTAACTCCGGATACGACCTGGTGGTGCCGTCGAACCAGTTCATCGAAACCCAGATCAAGGCCGGCGTATTCCAGAAGCTCGACAAGTCCAAACTGCCAAACTGGAAGCACCAGGATCCGGCACTGCTCAAACTGCTCGACAAGAACGATCCCGGCAATCAATACGGCGTGCCATACATGTACGGCACCGTGTTGATCGGATTCAACCCGGCCAAGGTCAAGGCCGCGCTGGGCGAAAATGCCCCGGTAGACAGTTGGGACCTGGTGTTCAAACCCGAGAACATGGAGAAGTTGAAGTCCTGCGGCGTCGCCATGCTCGACTCGCCTTCGGAGATCCTGCCGCTGGCCCTGCATTACCTGGGACTGGACCCGAACAGCCAGAACCCGGATGACTACGAAAAGGCCAAGGCCTTGATGCTGAAGATTCGGCCTTACGTTACCTACTTCAACTCGGCCAAATACATGACCGACATCGCCAACGGTGATATCTGCGTGGCCATTGGTTACTCCGGCAGCTTCTACCAGTTTGGCAATCGCGCCAAAGAAGCCGGCAACGGTGTGGTGGTCGACTGGCGTTTGCCGAAGGAGGGGGCGCCGATCTGGTTCGACACGTTTGCCATTCCAAAAAGCGCGAAAAACGTCGAAGAGGCCCACGAGTTCCTCAACACGCTGCTGGACACGAACGTCATTGCGCCGATCAGCGACTTCCTCGGTTACCCGAATGCCAACAAGGATTCGCTGGCGCTGATCAATAAGGAAATCACCGGCAATCCGAACCTGACACCGACCAGCGAGGCGTTGAAAACCCTGTACGTCGTGCAGCCGCTGCCGCAGAAACTCGAACGGGTACGGACGCGGGTGTGGACGGCGATCAAGTCGGATAAATAAGCCCGGACCACACCTATCCCTGTGGGAGCGAGCCTGCTCCGGGCGGCGACCCGATGATGAGACCTGCCAGTCAACGATAACGTTGAATGACAGCTCGCTCCCATAGGCTGTGACTTCAGCCGCGCTGCGCGACAGGCTGTTCAGGTTGCGACGCGCGCTGGCCCTTGCGATAAGTCAGCAACACAATCCCGGTGACAACGATCACACCACCCACCACTTGCCCGGCACTGAGCATCTGGTCCAACACCACCCAGCCCATCAACAGCGTGGCCAACGGCTCGATGTTCATCACCGGAGCGTTGCGCGGCATGTCCAGGCGCGGCACGCAAATGAACAGCACGATAAATCCGGTGCCGTACAGTACAACCAGTGTCGCCAGCGCCAGCCACCCGGTGCTGGTGGCCGGAAGGTTCAAGCCACCAGGCAGGGCGCCGCTCATACCGGCCAGATTGATACTGCTGAACACGATGAAAATTGTCAGCAGGCTGCGCACCGATCCACGAACCTCGGCCAACTTGTGGTCGGTGATCCACAACGCACAGGCAAACACGCTGGCCGCGCAAAAGGCCAGGGTCACGCCCAGCCACCATTGCGGGCCGACACTGGCGTTGTCCGCGAGGCGACCGGGGACATCCAGCACAAATACCAGGCCCAGCAAAATCAGGCCCATCAGTGCGGCGGTGCGTGCGGTCGGACGCGGGCCTCCCAACGCCCAGGTGAGCAGCGCCAGCAGAATGGGAAAGACATTGGCCACCAACAGTGCCAACGCCACCGGCACCCGTGCGACCGCGGAATACAGGCAAAGGCTTTGGGTGGCGATCAGCAAGCCCAACAGCAATTGCCAACGCCAGGCACCCGCCGGCAGGCGCAGCGTCTGGCGTTGCCAAATGACCAAAGCGGCCAATACCAACAACGTCCCGCCCGAGCGCATCAGAATCGCCAACAACACACCCGCGCCGTCATCGAAGGCAACCCGCGCCGCCACATGGTTGCCCGCAAATGCACAGCCCATGCACAGTAAAATCAGCACGGCGAGATGGCGAGGGAAGGGCGCAGGCGCTTCTTGGCGGAAGGTTGGTTGGGTCATGGCAGTGTCTCGAATTGAGTGCGCTCTCAAAAGAAATGAGGCGCGAATATTTATTATGTTGTCGTACAACCAAAGGGGTTTGTAACGCATTTGGCTTGCATGAACAAGGTTGAAGGCTTTGGAGAAGGGAGTTTAGCGCCTATTGATTGCAAAAAATGAGTCAAGAGATCGTATGACTTGAAATGGATTGTCCTTCCAGTCGATACAGTTCCTGTTGTACAAAATCGGCAAACAGCTTGATCCGGATCGGTGTCAGTACACCAAACGCATGCAGGGAATGGATGGCCAGCGACGGCAACCGATGGCCGGGCATGATCTGCATCAACTCACCGCGATCGAGCTCTTGCTGGACCGTGCATTTCATCAAATACGCAACGCCCAGGTTTCCCAATGCGGCGGCACGCAAGCCGAATCCCGAGTCCAGACCTATTCGGCCACGGGGCACCAACGTTTCACCGTTTTCAAAAATGATGGGCAGGGTTCGACCATTGAGTTGATAGCGCACGAAGGGCAGAGCGCGCAGTTCTTCGAGGGTGTGCGGGGTTCCCCATTCGTCGAGGAACTTCGGTGAGGCCACCAACGCCATGTCGAGTTGGGCGAGGGTACGGCTTTTCAGATCGCTGTCAGACAGGATGCCGGCGCGGAAAATCACGTCATAACCCTCACGAATCACATCGACATGGTGGTCGAGCAACGTCAGGTCCAGTTCCACCTCTGGGTACTCGGCGAGAAACACCGAGCTGATCCTCGGCATCAGCAATCGTCCGAGGTCACTCGGCATGCTGACCCGCAAATGACCGCGCGCACCCCCGGTGTGGCGCAACGCATCGGCGCAGTCATCGATGGCCTGCAACAACGGCGCGACACGCTCGAAAAATGCCTGCCCCTCGGGCGTAAGGCTGAGCATCCGCGTGGAGCGGCGAAACAGCTTGGCATTCAGTTCGGATTCCAGTCGGGCGATGCTTTTGGAAATGGCCGACGGCGTGGTCCCGGCGTTGCGTGCGGCAGCACTGAAAGAACCGGCTTCCACCGCGCGGACAAAGGCAATCAGGCTGGCCGACTGGTTCAACAAGCTGGGCATCTTGTGACTCCGAAGCACAACTGATGTGCCTTTTTCTGGACTGGTTGGCGCTGGGGCGAGCGACATAATACTGCGCTCCTTCAACAATCGGAGTCAGTAGATGCAACGTCTTCAAGGAAAGGTCGCAGTGATCACCGGCGGCAACAGCGGCATAGGCCTGGCGTCGGCGTGCCTGTTCGCCAAAGAGGGCGCGCAGGTGATTATCACCGCACGTCGACAAGAAGTGCTGGACGAAGCCGTGCGCCACATCGGTCACGGCGCCTTTGGCATCAAGGGCGATGTCGCCAGCCTCGAGCACCATGCCGAGGTCGCCGAGCAAGTCCGGGTGCGCTTCGGTGCGCTGGATATCTACATGGCCAACGCCGGGGTCATCACCCTGACGCCATCGCAGCAGGTCACTCCAGCGGAGTTCGACGCGCAATTCAATATCAACACCCGAGGCGTGTTCTTTGGTGTGCAGTCGATCGTGCCGCTGATGCGCGACGCTGGCAGCATCATCCTGACCAGTTCCCTGGCGGCTACGAAAGTGCTCGAAGGGCATGCGGTGTATGCCGGTTCCAAAGCAGCTATCGGCGCTTTTGCGCGCAGCTGGGCGCTGGAGCTGCGGGCGCGGCGCATACGCGTCAATGTGCTCAGCCCGGGGCCGGTCGATACTGCGATCATCGGCAAGCTGGGCGTTTCAGAAGAAGACCGCCCCGGCTTCGAGCAAATGATGGCGGCCATGATTCCCGCCGGTCGACTGGGGGAGGCCGACGAGCTCGCAC
Source organism: Pseudomonas sp. Sample_24 (assembly GCF_004307605.1). Classification (NCBI taxonomy): domain Bacteria; kingdom Pseudomonadati; phylum Pseudomonadota; class Gammaproteobacteria; order Pseudomonadales; family Pseudomonadaceae; genus Pseudomonas; species Pseudomonas sp. Sample_24. Next base: position 45,982 of record NZ_RCNW01000117.1, on the reverse strand, counting down.
AAGCGGCGCTGTACCTGGCCTGCAGCGACAGTTCGTTCGTCAACGGCATCCAATTGCATGTCGACGGCGGCATGTCGCTGGTCTGATAACCGCCTCAGAACGTGCAAACCGCATCGGTAAACACCACCCGGCCGAACTGCGCGTTGGCGTCCAGCGGGGTGATGGCCAACAGTTGATCCAAGCGGATTTCCTGTTGGCCGTCAGCCGTTTCAAGCTCGAGGAATTCTTCCTTGTCGGCGGACGTTCGCGTAGTCAGCGCCTTCGCTTCCAGGCGGGCGCCATCCTTCAACTCGATGTCCAGTCGGTAACCGCGCATGCAGGCGATTTCCAGATAGTCGTACAGGTCGCAGTTCATGGGTTGGTAGGTGTTCATTTCGTTACTCCTGGCAACCTTGCAGTTTGAGGATGAAGTAACCCTGCTTGCCGATCGCCGCTGCCACTTCGGGATGGGTCGGTTCGACGTGACAGAACTGGCAGCGGTCCTGGGCGATATCTTCGTCCTGTATGCCCTGTTCATCAAGGAAGCGGCGGGCATAGGTTTTTGCCAGTTCGGCGTCGTTACGCTCGATCAGCACATCGAAGTGCAGGTAGCGGCCATCTTTGGTGCGCACGTGGGTATCGAATACGTTCACGCTCATTATTTGCTCTCCTTGAGTTTCCAGGTGCCGGGCAACGACAGGTCACCCGAGGCAATGTCATAGACGCTGCTGACGCACAGCAATGGGTTGTGCAGGTCGGCATTGACTTTCAGTGCAGCGGTGACGCCGTCGTAGTTGAAACTTTCGGGGAAGCCGACTGCCGCCAACGGCACATGGATTTTCGCGGCGTTTTTCTCGACGCTCAGGTCGTAGCCCGGGGAGTCGATGTAGATCGGAGCGCCAGGCCAGGTGGCCGGTAACTTCGGTTTGGCATCCTTGGGAATGTCGCGGACTTTCAAACCGCCAGGCCCACAACTTTCGTCTTTGCTCAGCACCACCCAGTGCGAGTGCCAGAGGCCGCCGTCGTTATCCTTCTTGCCGTCCTTGTTTTCGTCCAGTTGCGGGGTGTCATCGAAATCCGGGTGAGAGGTCAGCGCCAGGGCCAGGATCCCGGACTTCGCTTCAAAGCCGACAACGGAACTGTCGAGGCTGGTAGGCCAGACATAACTGAACACCTCGGCCCCGGCAAACGAACCCTTGGCGGTTGGCACGCGACTGCCGGCCTGGCCATCGACCAATTGTTCGAACACCAGATTGCTGCCTTCCTTGAAAACCCGGGTATTGACCAGATCGAACGCGGCATCGGCTTTGCCTTTGTCGCTTTGGATGCCTTGTTTGTCATGGGCCACAGCCTGTGTCGCCAGCAGAGTGCCAAGGGTGAGTGCCAGAGCGGTTTTCATGTATGCCTCCGTTTGGAAGTAGATTAGGTTTCGGATCGACACCACAAATCCTACGACAAGCCGATATTTTGTCAATAAGGTTTTTATCCGATACTATTTATCAACGCTTTTGATCAGGAATTTCCTCGTGCTTTTTGATTTGCTGGAAAGGTTGTCGAGCCTGACTCGGGTCTGGTTTCGTGAGCACCCGCTGCTGACGGACCTGCAGCCGATCCAGCTCAGCGCCTTGATGTACCTCGGCCGATGCAACCGCTACTCCGACACGCCGCTGGCGGTGACCGAATATCTGGGACTGACCAAAGGCACGGTGTCGCAATCGCTCAAGGCTCTGGAAAGCAAAGGACTGCTGACCAAACAGCCGGATGCCCGGGACAAACGCAGCGTGCACCTGAAACTGACGGCTCCGGCACAGGCGTTGCTGGACGCCGTGGTGCCACCGGATTTTCTGGTCAATGCCGCCCAGCGCATGGGTGCGCGGGCAGTGGATCTGGAAGGCTTGCTGCTGGAGCTGTTGCGCAACATCCAGCAAGGTGTAAATGTCCCGAGTTTCGGGCTGTGCCGAACCTGCCGTTTTCATCAGACAGTGACGGGTGGAGCGTTTTGCGGACTGACACAGGAACCACTGGAATCCACAGAAGTGGATCTGATTTGCCGCGAGCATCAAATTCGCGATCCGGCATGAGGCGCCATCGTCTGAGATAGACTCAACAGCGACTAGCCGACAATGGAGTGACCCCCATGGCAAGACTGCGATGGACTCGCTGATCACCGCCGCCGCCCAGGCGCTGGCAGCGGGGGATCCGCTGGGCGCGCTGGACAGGGTCGCGTTGCGTGACGATGCACCGGCGCTGGCGTTGCGCGCAATCGCCATGGCGCAACTGGGTGATCTGGTGCGGGCCAAGGCACTGGTGCGCCGGGCAATACGGGCGTTCGGGCCAAAGGAAGCGCTGGCTCGGGCGCGTTGCATCGTCGCCGAAGCCGAGATTGCATTGGCCTCGCGGGACCTCGGCTGGCCAGTGAAGGCCCTCGATGCGGCGCGGGTCACGCTGCAAGCTCACGGTGACAGGGTGAACGCGGCCCATGCGCGCTACCTGCACATCCGCCGCCTGTTGCTGATCGGCCAATTGGATGACGCCCAGGACAACCTCGCGCAACTTGACCCTTCGACATTGCCACCCGCTTTGCACGCCACCCATGAGCTCGTGGCGGCGGGCATCGCCATGCGTCACTTGCGCTCACAAGCTGCGCGTGCGGCGTTGGCCCGGGCCAAGTTCGCCGCGCAGCAATCCGGCATTCCCGCGTTGATAGCAGAAGTCGACAGCGCGCTGCGCTTGCTCGACAGTCCCGCCGCACACTTGATCAGTAATGGTCAGGCGCGACCCTTGCTGCTCGATGACGTCGAAGATTTGCTGGCCTCGACATCGCTGGTGGTCGATGCCTGCCGGTACGTCGTGCGCGGTGCGGGCATGTCGGTGTCCCTGTCGAAACGTCCGGTGCTGTTCAACCTCGTACGGACATTGGCCGAAGCCTGGCCGGAAGATGTTGCGCGGGAAACGCTCATCGCCCGGGCCTTTCGCCTGAAGCTCAGCGATGAATCCCATCGAGCCCGGCTAAGGGTCGAAATCGGCCGCTTGCGTGCAGCGCTCAAACCCTTGGCCAACGTGGTCGCCACCAAGCGCGGGTTTGCATTGATCACCCAGGTTTCACCTGACGTAGTGCTGCTTACGCCACCGGTCGAAGAAAAACACGCAGCAGTATTTGCACTGCTCGCCGACGGCGAAGCGTGGTCGAGTTCAGCACTTGCCCTGGCGCTGGGCAACAGCCAGCGCAGCGTGCAACGAGTTCTCGAAACACTGGCAGCACAGGGCAAGGTTCAGTCGTTCGGGCATGGGCGCGGGCGGCGCTGGATGACGCCACCAGTGCCCGGTTTCGCGACGACCTTGTTACTCCCGGTTCCGCTGGCCGGTGGCTAGGATGAACGCCACTAAACCCTTTCGAGGAACACCGAAATGAAACAGTCAGCCGCAGAAATCATTCGTGAATACGGACCTTTTGAAGGTGTAGACGATGTACATGGTGTGACCTGGGATGGTCAGCAGGTGTGGTTTGCCACTACCGGTAAACTCATCGCACTCGACCCTTCGAGCGGCGCAACGGTGCGTTCGCTGGATGTCGCCGCCCACGCCGGCACCGCATTCGATGGCAAGCATTTATTCCAGATCGCCGAAGACCGCATCCAGAAAATCGACCCGCAAACCGGTCGCGTGCTCTCCACCATCCCGGCCCCCGGTGGTGGCAACGACTCCGGGATGACCTGGGCGGAAGGCTCGCTGTGGGTGGGGCAATACCGCGAGCGCAAAATCCACCAGATCGACCCCGAGAGCGGCAAGATCTTGCGCACCCTCGAATCCAACCGCTTTGTCACGGGTGTGACCTTTGTCGAAGGTTCGCTGTGGCATGGCACATGGGAGCCAGAAGAGAGCGAACTGCGGCGCATCGACACGAACACAGGCGAAGTGCTCGAGAGCCTGAAGATGCCGGAGGGCGTTGGCGTATCGGGACTTGAGTACGATGGCGGCGAACGGTTTTTCTGCGGTGGCGGCAGCAGCGGGCGGGTGAGGGCGGTTCGTCGTCCTTGATGAAATCCCGGCGTTAAATTGTTTGTGGATGTCGGTTCGCTGACTCATACGAATCCAGCGTTGCGGTGACGATCGACATCCACTGCGCCAACTCTCTGCTTCTGAATCAGGCCAGCACCTCGCAAATCCCACCGTCTTCAGACCTTTCCTACGTCCCGCGCTTTCTTCCCGCAATCGATCAAGACGTTTCTCGCTGACGCCTCGGAAGCCTCCGGTTTTAGCCCTGCGGCTCATCGGTTAATGTTCTAAAAGGGGACAGATTTATTTCTCTCCTTTGCTACGCTGAAAACCTCCATGGAGGAGAAGTGAAAAATGCCCAGAATGGGACGCCTCGTATTACCCAACTATCCGCACCACGTGGTGCAACGCGGTCATAACCGCCAAGTGGTATTTGCCGTCGCCGAGGATTATCAGCGCTACCTGACGGATTTACGTGAACTCAAAGATGCAT
>NZ_RCNW01000117.1:0-41504 GCF_004307605.1 Pseudomonas sp. Sample_24 | reverse complement strand
GTCGCCGAGGATTATCAGCGCTACCTGACGGATTTACGTGAACTCAAAGATGCATGGGGCGTAAAGGTCTACGCCTACTGTTTGATGACCAACCATGTTCATCTGTTGCTGGCTCCGGGTGACTCTGCTGCTGGACTGGGGCAGTTGATGAAGGTCTTGGCAGCGCGTGCGACGCGCTATCGCAATCGACTGGAAGGGCGTACAGGCACTCTGTGGGAGAGTCGGTACAAATCCAGTGTGGTGCAGTCAGATTCCTACCTGCTTGCTTGTTGTCGTTACATTGAATTAAATCCAGTACGTGCTCGCATGGTGGCCGATGCGGCGGATTACCCATGGTCCAGCTATGGAGCCCGAATCAGTGACAGGCCTGATGAGCATTGGCTGGATTTCGACCCATGCTTTACGGCTTTGGGTGACACGGCGATGGAGCGGCGCCTTCAATATGAGCGGTTCATGCAGCAAGCTACTTCCGATGAGGAGACCAGATTGATTCGGGACGCCTTGCAGCGTGGTCAACTGACGGGGACAAGCCGTTTTGTGGACGAGGTGGAGCGGATTGTGGGGCAGCGGGTAGAGCAGCGTGGGCGAGGCCGACCAAGGAGCGGACTAGGAAAATAAATCTGTCCCCTTTTTTCTTTATATCGGAACAATTAAAGCCTTTTGTAGGCGATAGTGCAGCTCAGGTATTTGGAAATATGGCAGGAGCAGGAATTTCAGAAGTAATAGGGGGGCGAAGTCCAGTCGCTGGGTGATAAATAATGAAGCCAAAAAAAGTTGGGTTGCATTTGTTCTTGCTGTTGATTGTATATGCCACTGCGTTATTTTATGTCGCAGGGCTATGCGGAAGTCTTATTGGTGCAGCAATAAATTACTACAAAAGTGGTGCTTGGACATTTGACGGGGATGATTTTCTAGTTTCGTTACGGTTTGCTCTTGTCTATGGCGCTTGGGGCGGAGCAGGAGTTTGGGGTTTGTCAAAAATTGAAGACGTTAAGAAAAAAAGAAAAAAATAAAATGAAAGAAGCTCTCACTTGAATTGCCGCATGAGGACCAATGTTTATTTTTTAAGCCTCTTGATCCTTCGCTTTCAAAAAGGGGACAGGGACAGATTTATTTTTTCTCCTTTGCTACGCTGAAAACCTCCATGGAAGGAGAAGTAAAAAGTGCACAGAATGGGACGCCTCGTATTACCCAACTACCCGCACCACGTTGTGCAACGCGGTCATAATCGCCAGGTGGTATTTGCTGTCGCCGAGGATTATCAGCGCTACCTGACGGATTTACGTGAACTCAAAGATGCATGGGGCGTAAAGGTCTACGCCTACTGTTTGATGACCAACCATGTTCATCTGTTGCTGGCTCCGGGTGACTCTGCTGCTGGCTGGGGCAGTTGATGAAGGTCTTGGCAGCGCGTGCGACGCGCTATCGCAATCGCCTTGCGATAGCCATTTTCTGACTTCCCAAATCCCCCCATCTTCAGCCGCTTCCTGCAATCCTCCATGTCCTCATTGAAAACCCTCGGATTTCTGTGATTGCCTGATCAACCCCAACAAAATTTCTTCCGATGAACCCTCCCACTTGCTCGCTGGTTTCAACTGGCGTAAACAATGCACGCACCGCGCAGGCGCAACTGTGCGGTTTTTGCTGCGGAGCAGGAGTGATAGACATCAAGGCGCTTAATCACATGTACGACCACACGACGAAGCGAGGCGGGCGTTGGTAGAGCGACGTCAGTTCAGCGGTGCGATGAAGGGCAAGAACCTTCGCTACCTCAATGAACAGGAAGGCCAGTCAATTCGCGCCCGGGCAGGTTTTTTGCTGCTGGAGCATTTCTCGTTGCCGGCATTTACCCAGGCACTCGATACGATTGTCACTGCGAACCTGCTGCGGCCAGAGCTGTTTTCCACCAAGACTTTCGGTTTGCGCGAAGGTGAAGTGATCAGCGATTTGGGGTTGGTGATCCGCCCGGATGCGCGCCTCGATCATGGGCAGATTATGCAGCTCGATCTGTTGGTGATTTGTGGCGGGTATCGAACGGCGCTCCAGGCTGACGACGTGCTGGTCAGTCTTTTGCAAGGGGCCGCCGAAGCAGGCGTGAAGCTGGCAGGGATCTGGAATGGCGCCTGGTTTCTCGGTCGAGCCGGTTTGCTGGACGGTTATCGCTGCGCGATCCACCCGGAGCATCGTCCCGCGCTGGCGGAAATCGCCAAACTCACCCAGGTCACCAGCGAAGCGTATGTGGTGGACCGCGATCGTCTGACGGCGTCCAGTCCCAACGGTGCGTTCTACATGGCGCTGGAATGGATCAGAGGTTTGCACGACAAGGCGCTGACCGACGGTATTGAAGACATACTGGCATTTGAAGCGTCGCGCTATCGACGCATCAAACCCAGCCTCAATGTCTCTGTCAGCGGCCCGCTGCGCGAGGTGGTCAACCTGATGGATGCCAACCTGGAAGAGCCTTTGGAGATGGAGACGCTTTGTCTGTATGCCGGTCGTTCCCGACGGCAGATCGAGCGACTGTTCAAAGAGCAGTTGGGTACGACACCGCAGCGCTATTACATGGACTTGCGCATCACTGAGGCACGCCGGTTGCTGCAGCACACGACCTTGACCATCGTCGAAGTCTCCGTCGCCTGTGGCTTCGTTTCACCGAGCCACTTCAGCAAATGCTACAGCGCCTATTTCGGCTATCGACCGTCCAAGGAAACCCGGTTGGTGAAGTAACGGCTCGATGAATGATCGGCAATCACAGCGAGCCGATCATTTCGCCCCGAACAGCATCGTCCAGTAGACCCCTTCATCGCTGCGTGCGTCCGTCGCAAAGCCCGCACCCACTTGAGTGAACATCGGGTTCATCAGGTTGGCGCAATGCCCGGGGCTGGCGAGCCATCCGGCCATTGCCTTGTTCGCCGAGCCTTGGCCGGCTGCAATGTTTTCGCCGATCTGCCGACCACGGTAACCGGCGGCGCGCGCCCGGTCGGCGGGGGTGTCGCCATCGGGGTCGCGGTGGGCGAAGTAGTTACCGTAGGCCATCGCTTTACTGTGGCCTTGCGCGGCGGCCCCGAGACTTGCATCCCAGGACAACGGACGGGCCGCGGCGAAACGCTGGCGACCGCACAGCCGTGGTTTGGCCCGGGCGGCATTCACTTGCGCCAGCAAAGCTTTGCTGACGGCTCGCGGATCGGCCATTTGACTGTCGAGAACGGGACGGGCCAACACCACTTGCCACTCACCCCGACTGCGGCTCACACCGATGTCAGCGTACTGGCTATCGAGCAGTGCGGCGCAGTGATCATCCTGCAGCAGTTCAAAGGCCTCTTCGGCATCCTGCGCACCCACCACGCGGATGGAGCGCACGGCGACAGCCTGGTAGCCGGATGCCTTCAATCGATCGCGTAAACCGCCACCGTAACCCACCGGCAATGCCAGGTTTGACTTCAGGGCCAGCGGCGACAAGCGCTGGGCCGGTCGCCGCGAGCAGTCTCGCGGATGGGCACGGTAATCGTTGATGGCTTCCACCAGTTGTCGCTCCGCGCCGGCGTGGGCGGGAGGGGCGATCAAGGGCAGTAAAGTAACCAGACACAGCGAAGTGAAGCGCAAGGCGGAGGCGGTTTGGCGCATGGTGCGGACAGCTCGGATGAGGTGACGACGTTAAGGAGGAAGTGCAATCGCCGGTCTAAGACTGGCGCCGTGAAACAAGGTTCACGGGACGGACGGGCTTATTGGTTGGAGACGGTTTGTGTCCGACGGACGTACTTGAGGATGGCGGTCCATTGCCTGTCGGTGTGTCAGTCGGGTGAGATGGTGGATGGGCCGGCCTCATCGCCAGCAGGCTGGCTCCTACCGTTGATTGGTGTCGTACGCGAGGTATATGCACGCCGTAGATCCCTTGTAGGAGTGAGCCTGCTCGCGATGACGGTGTGTCAGGCGCGGGAGATTTTGGATGTGCCGGCCTCATCGCCAGCAAACCGGTTCCTGCAGGAATCGCGCTATAACCCATCCCCCAGCGCCTTGAAGTACTCAGGGCTGTCGCTGATCGAATTGTGCCCCGCCCCCTTGATGATCTGCATCGATGCCACGCCCTTGGCGAAGTGGCTGTACAGCCGTTGCGTGCTGGAATTTGGAATCACTTCGTCATGTTCGGCGGCAATCAGCCGCGTCGGCACTGCGATGTGTGATGCATAGCGCCAGGATTCGAATTTGTCCTGCAACAGCCACCGCACCGGGAACCATCGGAACTGACGGGCGGCGAGCTCTTCGAGGCTGTTGTAAGGCGTGACCAGCAGCAGGCGGGTGGCCGGTCGAGAACTGGCCAATCGCACCGCGACGCCTGACCCCAGGCTGCGGCCGACCACGATGATGTGCGGATGATCGGCATAGACCTTGTCGAACAAGGTCATGGCGTCGCGGGCAATGGCCTCCTCGGAGGGCGATCCACTGCTGCCGCCGTAGCCTCGGTAATGCATGAAGTACAGTGCATGGTCCGGGAAGGCCTCGGCGAAGCCGGGCAGGCTGCGGGAAACGTCTTCGGCATTGCCACCGAAATAAATCAGCGCCTTGGGGCCGTCGTGCGAACGCACCGAAACCAGCACCTGCGCGTCATCGACGGGCAGCGTGAGCAATGCTTGCGCTGAACCAGCGGCGCGGGGTTGCGGGTAGTAGATCAGCGAGCGCTGAAACACGTACAGCGCTGCGCAAAGCGACAGATACGCTGCGGCAAGGATGACAACGAGTAACACCAGGGTTCGGGACATTCGACTAACGTTAGTGGGCGGCATTGACGGCTCCGGGGTGCTGTCAGAGTGTAGCTGGCGGTGAAGGAGGGCACCGATGCCCATCGGTCTCAAGTGGCTCAATGTGTTGCCTTCGGAAAGAGCGGCCCTGGCCCTGGGTTTTGCTTTTCATTTTTGCGTGCTCGCCAGCTATTACCTGGTGCGACCGTTGCGCGATGCGCTTGGGCTGGAGGGCGGCGCCGATCAATTGCAGTGGCTGTTCACCGCCACGTTTGTGGTGATGCTGCTGATGGTGCCGGTGTTCGGCGCGCTGGCGTCGCGTCTGCCGGCCACGCGCTTCGTCCCGTTGATCTACCGCGTCATTGCCGCCTCGATGCTGGTGTTCGGCCTGCTGATCGCCAACCACGTCGCGCCAGTGACGGTCGGGCGGGTGTTCTTTGTCTGGATCAGTATCTACAACCTGTTCATCGTCTCGATTTTCTGGAGTGTGCTGGTCGACCGTTTTACCAGTGAACAGGGCCGGCGGCTGTTCGGTTGCATCGCCGCCGGTGGCACCCTCGGCACGTTTATCGGGCCGCTGCTCGCGGCGACCATGGCCACCCGGCTTGGCCCGGTGGCATTGACCGTTGCGGCGGCACTGTTGCTGGAGATCGCCGTGCATTGCTATCGAGGGCTGCTGGCGCGCACGCAGTCGCAATCGGGCAAGCCGTTACTCGACGAACGGCGCATGGGCGGCAACATGCTCGCCGGCATCACCCTGATCCTGCGGTCCCCGTACTTGTTGGGGCTGGTGCTGTTCATGCTGCTGCACACCAGCGCCGCGACCCTGTTGTATTTCGAGCAGGGACGGATTGTCGCTGACAGCTACGCTGATACAGGCAGCCGGACGCAATTCTTCGCCATTGTCGATTTGATCGTGTCGGCACTGACCCTGACGTTGCAACTGCTGCTGACCGCACCCTTGATCCGCCTGGTGGGGATCGGCGGTGCGCTGCTGGCAATGCCGTTGGCGACCATCGTGGCCTTTGCCGCCATGGCACTGGCACCGGTGCCGGCCACCGTGGCACTGGCCCAAGGCTTGCGCCGGGCTGTGGAGTTCGCCCTCGTGCGACCGGCGCGGGAGGTATTGTGGACAGTGGTCAGCCGCGAAGAGAAGTACAAGGCCAAGAATGTCATCGAGACCCTGGTCTATCGCGGCGGCGACGCCGCCAGTGGCTGGTTGTCCGCCGGTTTGACGGCGTTGGGCGCAGGGTTCGGCCTGGTGGCGCTGGTGATCGTGCCATTCGCCGGGGTGTGGGGCGGGTTATGTCTGTGGCTGGCGCGGCGCCAGGCGCAACAAGTCGAAACCTGATTGGCGGGCGAGGGACGATTTATGAGCCATCCTGTGGGGTACACCCGTAGAAAAATTCTTACGCTGGCTGCCGGTGTTTCGGCGGTCTTCACGTTCGGTCCGACCGGCGCACAAACCCCGCCGTCGACGGGAACAGGAGGCAAGAACATGCAGACCCGCGTCATTCCTTCCAGCAAAGAGTCGTTGCCCATTGTCGGCCTGGGCACCTATCGCGGTTTTGACGTGGCCCCGGACGATGCCGCCTACAAGCAACTGCCTGCGGTGCTTCGCGCATTGTTCGAGAAGGGCGGGACGGTGATCGACAGCTCGCCAATGTACGGCCGTGCCGAACAGACCACCGGTGAACTGTTGTCCATCCACGAGCCCCGCTCACCAGCGTTCCTGGCAACCAAGGTCTGGACCCGGGGCCGCGAAGAGGGCATCGCGCAGATGGAGCAGTCGTTCAAGTTGTTGCAGACCGATCGTATCGACCTGATGCAGATCCACAACCTGCTCGACTGGCAAACCCATCTGCCAACATTGCGCCGATGGAAGGAAGAGGGGCGCATTCGTTACATCGGTATCACCCATTACACCGCATCGGCGTATGAGGAAGTGGAAGCGGTGCTCAAGGCCGAGCCGCTGGATTTCTTGCAGATCAACTATGCGCTGGATGATCGCGGTGTCGAAAAACGCATCCTGCCGCTGTGTCGCGAGCGCGGTGTAGCGGTGATTTGCAACCGGCCGTTCGGCGGCGGTGGCTTGTTGGGGCGACTCAAGGACAAACCGCTACCGGGCTGGGCGGCTCAAGTCGGGGTCAAGAGCTGGCCGCAACTGGCGCTCAAGTTTTTGTTGTCGCATTCGGCGGTGACCTGCGTCATTCCCGGCACCGGTAACCCGCGCTACATGGCTGAAAACGCCGGTGCCGGTTTCGGGCCGATGCTCACCGATGCGCAACGGCATCAATTGATCGCCATGGTGGATTGACGAGGGCTCGCTCGATCAGCAGCAGGCACGTTCCTGACTACACTGAGTGAAGCATTCGGATTTAACCTCCCTTAAACACGACGGCTCGCCTGCGGGCCGTAAGGCCGTGCCTATGCAAGACAACCGCGAACAGCTGCGTACACGCGTGCTCGATCCTGTCGATCGGGTCACGGAAGTGATTTTTGGCTTGCTGATGGCCATGACTTTCACAGGCACTATCAGTGTTGCGACCGCCAATCAGGAAGAGGAGCGCACCATGATGATTGCCGCGCTCGGCTGCAACCTGGCCTGGGGGTTGGCGGACGCGGTGATGTATCTGTTGCGCACGGTGATCGAACGCACGCGCAACCGCACACTGTTTGCCGGTTTGCGCGCGGGCGTGGACGCAAGCGCCGGCCAGGCACTGATTGCCGATGCGTTGCCACCGCGTATCGCCACGGCGGCTGGCACCGAAGGCCTGGAAGTGTTGCGCCAGCGCCTGGTCGCATCGCCGGCCACGCCGAATTATCCAGTCCTGAGGCTGGAGGATTTCAAGGGGGCGCTGGGTGTTTTCCTGTTGGTGGTGCTCGCGACGTTTCCGCTGGTGGTGCCGTTCCTGCTGCTTGAGCAGACGGGGCTGGCGGTGCGTTTGTCCAACCTGATCGGGCTGGTGGTGCTGTTCGTGGCTGGCTGGATACTGGCGCGATACGCCGGCGCCAAGCCTTGGCAGGGCGGGGTGGCGATGGCGGTTGTTGGTGCAGCGCTGATCGCGGCGATCATCGCGCTGGGTGGCTGAGCGTGGGCTTGCAGCCTGTCATCATTCGTCTCCTATACTCAGTCGCGTTGACTGGCTCGACAGCCATGCACGAATGCTGTTGCGCGTGCTCTGACAGCATCCCTGAAACTCACTTTAAGGAGATCGATCATGACCATTCGCATTGGCGATGAAGCACCGGATTTCACCGCCGACACCACCGAAGGCCCTATCAATTTTCACCAGTGGATTGGTGATGGCTGGGCCATTCTGTTTTCCCATCCCAAGGATTTCACACCGGTCTGCACCACTGAACTGGGCTATCTGGCCAAGCTCAAGCCGGAGTTCGACAAGCGCAACACCAAGATCCTCGGGCTGAGCATCGACCCGGTCAGTGATCACAACAAGTGGGTCGGTGACATTGAAGAAACCCAGGGCAACGCCGTCAATTATCCGTTGATCGGCGACGAAAACCTGGTGGTGGCCAAGCTCTATGACATGATCCATCCGAACGCCAGCGGCGGCTCGCGCACCGCTGTGGACAACGCCACCGTGCGCTCGGTGTTCCTGGTCGGGCCGGACAAGAAGGTCAAGGCCATGCTGATCTACCCGATGAGTGCCGGGCGTAACTTCGATGAAGTGCTGCGCCTGCTCGATTCGCTGCAACTCAATGCCAAGCACACCGTGGCTACGCCGGTGAACTGGCGTCCGGGTGAGGACGTGATCATTCCGACGTCGGTGTCCGATGAGGACGCGAAGAAGAAGTATCCGGATGGGTTCAAGACTTTGAAGCCTTATCTGCGCACCGTGGCGCAGCCCAAGTAATCAGCGGCAGTGACACCGCCAACGCGAGCAGGCTTGCTCCCACATTCGATCATCTGTAGGAGCGAGCCTGCTCGCGATTGGGCCGGTCCTGCCGGCCCGTCAAACCAGATACTTGCGAAACCACTCCAACGTCCGATCCCACGCCAGTTTCGCCGCCGCTTCGTCATAACGCGGTGTGGAGTCGTTGTGGAAACCGTGATTGGCGCCCGGGTAGATATACGCTTCATACGTCTTGCCGTTGGCCTTCAGTGCCTGCTCATAAGCCGGCCAGCCTTCATTGATTCGCGTATCCAGTTCGCCAAAGTGCAGCATCACCGGCGCCTTGATCCGGGGCACATCCTTGGCATCGGGTTGGCGGCCATAAAACGAAACGGCGGCGCCCAGTTCCGGGTAAGCCACCGCCGCCGCATTGGTCACGCCACCGCCGTAACAGAACCCGGTGATGCCGACTTTGCCGTTGCCGGCTTCATGTTTCATCATCCATTCCACGGCCGCGAAAAAGTCATTCATGAGCTTTTTCGGGTCGACCTTTTCCTGTAGCGCGCGACCCTTGTCGTCATTGCCCGGATAGCCCCCCACCGAACTCAGGCCATCCGGAGCGAGGGCGATGAAACCGGCCTTGGCCACACGCCGGGCGACGTCTTCAATGTACGGGTTGAGCCCACGGTTTTCATGCACGACCACTACACCCGCGACCTTGCCGGTGGCTTTGGCCGGGCGCACCAGATAACCACGTACCTGCCCGTGACCCTTGGGCGACGGGTAGGTGATGTATTCAGCGATGATGTCCGGGTCGGTGAACTCGACTTGCTCGGCGAGCGCGTAATTCGGGCTCAGGGACGCGAGCAGCGCACTGGCAGTCAAACCACCGAGAGTGAACAACGCGGCGCGGTCGAGAAATTCGCGGCGGTTGATCAGGCCATGGGCGTAAAAGTCGTAGAGTTCCAGCAACTGCGGGGCAAAGTCTTTCGCGGTGAGGCGGGTCATCGGTGTGCTTCCTCTTCGGCGGGTTGGACACTACCCCCGTAGGAGCGAGCCTGCTCGCGATGGCGGTGTATCAGGCAAACGGATGTTGGATGTGCCGCCGTCATCGCGGGCAAGCCCGCTCCCACAGGGATCTGCGGGGGTTGTTAAATGTGCATCGCGATCACTTCAAACACTGCGCCCCGGCTTTCGCCACTTGCGCATCCTGCTCGGCCTTGACGCCCGACACGCCCACCGCGCCGATCACCTGGCCGTCGACGATGACTGGCACGCCGCCCTCCAGCGATGTCAGCAGTGGCGCCGATAGAAAAGCCGTGCGGCCGCCGTTGACCATCTCTTCATAGCCCTTCGATTCCCGCCGACCCAGCGCCGAAGTGCGGGCCTTTTCCGTGGCGATATAGGCGCTGATGGGCGAAGCGCCGTCGAGGCGTTCCAGGGCCAGAGGATGACCGCCGTCATCGACCACCACGATGGTCACCGGCCACTGGTTGGCCTGGGCTTCGGTCCGCGCCGCCGTCAGGATCTGGCTGACTTCGGCCTGGCTCAGGATGGCTTTGCTGTTCATGGGCAATCTCCGGGGCGTTATTGGGACAGGGCGGCTTCGACCAGTTCGATCCAGTGCCGGACCGGTGTACGGCCCGCGCCATCGAGGTGCGACTGGCAGCCGATATTGGCCGTGGCGATGACTTCGGGGTAGCCGCTTTCCAGGGCATTCATCTTGTTGTCACGCAGTTGTCGGGCCAGTTCCGGCTGGGTCAGCGAATAGGTGCCCGCCGAGCCACAGCATAGATGACCGTCGGGCACGGTCGTCAGATTGAAGCCCAGGCGCATCAACACCGACTCCACTGCGCCACCGAGTTTCTGCGCGTGCTGCAACGTGCAAGGGCAATGAAACGCCACGCGTCGGGCGTTATGAATGCCGAGTTGTTCCAGTGGCTCATTACGCAGTACTTCGACCAGGTCCTTGGCCAGAGCACTGACGGTTTTGGCCTTGTCGGCGTAGGCCGGGTCGCGTTCGAGCAAATGCCCGTAGTCCTTGATAAATGCACCGCATCCACTGGCCGTTTGCACGATGGCTTCGGCGCCGCTTTCAATGCTGGGCCACCAGGCGTCGATGTTGTGCCTAGCACGATCCAGTCCGGTCGCCTGGGCGTCGAGATGATAATCCACGGCACCGCAACAACCGGCTTCGCGGGCCGGCATGACACTGATGCCCAACCGATCGAGCACCCGCGCAGCGGCCACGTTGGTATTGGGTGACAGCCCCGGTTGTACGCAACCTTCGAGCATCAACACCTGCCTGGCGTGGCGGGTGGTGGGGCGTTTTTTGGTTGCCGGTGAACTGCGCGGCAATTTGCTTTGCAATGTGCCAGGCAGCAGCGCACGGAACATCTGGCCGCTGTTGACCAGGCCCTTGAACAGGTCCGCATGCGGCACCAACGTGCGCAGCCCTTCGCGTAACAGGCGCTGACCAATCGGGCGCGGCACTGCCGCATCGACCACCGCCCGGCCGATGTCCAGCAGGTTGTGATAGTCGACGCCGGACGGGCAGGTGGTTTCGCAGTTACGGCACGACAGGCAACGGTCCAGATGTTGCTGGGTTTTCTGCGTGACCTCGTTGCCCTCGAGCACTTGCTTGATCAGGTAAATGCGCCCGCGCGGGCCATCCAGTTCATCGCCGAGCAACTGATAGGTAGGGCAAGTGGCATTGCAGAAGCCGCAGTGCACACAGGTGCGCAGGATGCTGTCGGCTTCTTCGGCGCGGGGCAGTTGGCGAGCATTTTCACTCAGGGTGGTCTGCATGGTTCAAAGCTCCGCGTACAGACGTCCGGGGTTGAAAATGCCCCGGGGATCGAGTTGCTGCTTGAGGTTGCGGTGATAGCGCATTAGCCCGTCGGGAAGTGGCTGAAATGGACTGTCAGTGAGGCCGTGGCTGTAGCAGGTCACGTGACCGCCGACCTCTTCGACGACCTGGCGAATGAATGCTGCCTGGGCGTCGGACTTGAGCCAGCGCTGGGCGCCGCCCCAGTCGATGAGCTGCTTGCCGGGCAGCGACAGGCGCGGCGTGTTGTTGGGCAAGGACAGGCGCCACAACGGTTGGTCCTCGTCGAAGAAACTCAAGCGCTGTTCATTGAGATCCGCCCAGTACGCCGCCTCAAGCAGCTCACCACCCAAACGGTCATGGGCCGCCGCCACCGAGCCTTCACCGCCCTCGAGCCGCAGCTGCAAGCGTTCGCCATCGTGACACGCGGCACTGATCGGCAACGGTTGCTGGCCCCATTCTGCCAGGCGCAACAGCGCGCGCTCAGCGCTCATTTCAAGACTGATGCTCAAGGCTTGGCGGGGTTTGGGCAAAACCTTGAGCGAGACTTCAGTGATCAAGCCCAGGGTTCCGTAGCTACCGGCCATCAGCCGCGACAGGTCGTAGCCGGCGACGTTCTTCATCACTTCGCCACCGAAACGCAAATGCTTTCCCTGGCCGGTGATCACCCGTGTGCCGAGGACGAAATCGCGTACCGAGCCGGACCAGGGCCGCCGCGGCCCCGACAATCCGCAGGCAATCATGCCGCCAACGGTGGCGCCATCGCCAAAGGCTGGCGGCTCACAGGGCAGCATCTGCTGGGCGGCGTCCAGCACTTGCTTGAGTTCGGCCAATGGCGTACCGCAACGCACGGTGATCACCAACTCAGTCGGGTCGTAACTGACGATGCCGCGATGTGATCGGGTGTCGAGTATTTCGCCGGCCGTCATGCGCCCGAGAAACGCTTTGCTGTTGGCGCCCTGGATGCGCAACGGCGTGGCGTTTTCCAATGCCTCGTTGACCTGCTCCAACAGCAGCGCGCTGTCGTCCAAATCGGCTTTTGCGTACATCAGAAACGCTCCAGGTCAGGGAACGGCAGTTTTCCGGCATGCACGTGCATTGCGCCAAATTCGGCGCAGCGGTGCAGGGTCGGGATGTTCTTGCCGGGGTTGAGCAAGCCACCGGGGTCGAACGCGGCCTTGATCGCGTGAAACAGGGTCAGCTCATCGCTGTTGAACTGTGCGCACATCTGATTGATCTTTTCGCGCCCGACACCGTGTTCACCGGTGATGCTGCCGCCGACCTTCACGCACAGCTCCAGAATCTTGCCGCCCAGGGTTTCGGCACGCTCCAGTTCACCGGGCTGATTGGCATCGAACAGAATCAGCGGGTGCATGTTGCCGTCGCCGGCGTGGAACACATTGGCGACGCGCAAACCGTATTCCGCCGACAGCTCGGCAATGGCCTTGAGCACGCCGGGCAATTCGCGGCGCGGAATGGTGCCGTCCATGCAGTAATAATCCGGTGACAGGCGACCGACCGCCGGAAAGGCGTTTTTCCGACCGGCCCAGAACCGCACCCGTTCGGCTTCGTCTTTGGCCAGGCGCACTTCGGTGGCGCCAGCCTGTTCCAGCACCTGGCGCACGCGGTCGCAGTCGTCATGCACATCGGCTTCAACGCCGTCGAGTTCGCACAGCAAAATGGCTTCGGCCTCAACCGGATACCCGGCGTGGATGAAGTCTTCAGCGGCGCGGATAGCCAGGTTATCCATCATCTCCAGGCCACCGGGAATGATCCCGGCAGCGATGATATCGCCGACGGCACGGCCGGCTTTTTCCACGGAATCGAACGCCGCCAGCAGTACCTTGGCGGATTGCGGCTTGGGCAACAACTTGACCGTGACTTCGGTAATGACCCCGAGCATGCCTTCGGAACCGGTGAACAGTGCGAGCAGATCCAAACCCGGTGAGTCTAGGGCGTCGGAGCCCAGCGTCAGGTGTTCGCCATCGACGGTGAGGATGTCCACCTTGAGCAGGTTGTGCACGGTCAGCCCGTATTTCAAGCAATGCACGCCACCGGCATTTTCCGCGACATTGCCGCCGATGGAACAGGCGATTTGCGAGGAGGGATCGGGGGCGTAATACAAGCCATAAGGTGCGGCGGCCTGGGAAATCGCCAGGTTACGCACGCCCGGCTGAACCCGCGCAGTGCGGGCTGCGGCGTCGATATGCAGGATCTGATTGAAGCGCGCCATCACCAGTAGCACGCCTTTTTCCAGCGGCAATGCGCCGCCCGATAAACCGGTCCCGGCACCCCGAGCCACCACCGGCACCCGGCGCTCATGGCACAGGCGCAATATCCCTTGAACCTGCGCGATTTCACGCGGCAACACCACCAGCATCGGTGTGGTGCGGTAGGCGGAAAGCCCATCGCACTCGTACGGCTTGAGTTCTTCCTGCTGGTGCAGGATTTCCAGGTCGGGCATCTGCGTTTGCAGGGCCTGCAGCAGTGCGTTTTTGTCGACGTCGGGCAGGGTGCCGTCAACGCGTTCATCGTAAAGAATGTTCATCGGCGCTCGACACTCGGTTTGTTGTTCTGGGATTGCTTGCCTTGGGTTTGTCCCTATCTTTTCGTCCCTGGTAAAGCGCTTTTCATTCAATAAGTTTTGCCCTGAAACGCAGATACGCAAGTACCACCGCAATCCCGGCCCCTGTAGGAGCGAGCCTGCTCGCGATGTACTCCAGAACTGCCCTTCGAAGAAAAAGCCCGGAAGGCGAACCTCCCGGGCAAGGGCTTGAGCTTCAGCGCAGTGAAACCTCGGTCTGTCGGTTCAATTTCCGCCCACCACCATACTGCTGAATGGCGCCACATACGCTTGCAACGTCACCAAACCGCCGACCAGGATCGCCAGGATGATCGAGTGGAAGAACACGTATCGCAGGATTTCCCCTTCATGGCCGTACCATCGGGTAGCGGTGGAGGCGACCACAATCGACTGCGCATCGACCATCTTGCCCATCACCCCACCGGAACTGTTGGCCGCTGCCATCAACACCGGGCTCAGGCCCAGTTGCTCGGCGGTGACCCGTTGCAAGCCGCCGAACAGCACGTTGGACGCGGTGTCCGAGCCCGTCAGCGCCACGCCGAGCCAGCCGAGTAATGTGCCGAACATCGGATAGAAGATTCCCGTCGCGGCAAAGGCCAGGCCCATGGTGGCATCCAGCCCGGAGTAACGGGTGAGGAAACCCAGGGCAAGCATCGCCGTGATGGTGATCAACGAATAGCGCACCACCCACAGGGTTCGCAGGTATTGGTGGATCAATTGCGGGATGGAATAGCCCATCAGCAATCCACCGACAATCGCTGCCAGCAGGATCCCGCTGCCGGTGGAGGTGAACCAGGTGAATTTGTAGACCGCCTCTTCGACTTTAGGCGCTGGCACCACCGGTGGCACTTTTTCGATTTGCTGGTGGATGGTGGTGAAGGTCAGGACCGGAGCGAATACCGGGTTGGCTTCGCGCATCGGCTTGCCCTGCGGGTCGAGCTTGGCCGAATTGGTGGCCGGATCAATCGCCGGGCGGGTGTCGAACATGTTCTTGAAGCCCTGGGTACCCCAGGCGAATACGAATATCGTGAGGATGATCCACGGCATCCACGCGCGCATTACAGCCTTTTTCGATTCGCTGGAAAACGCCGCGCTCGGCTCGATTTTCGACTCATATTCGGCGTCGATCTTCGAGTTATCGACTCGGCCGGTGAGGGCGGCGGACGTGTGTACGGTGGCCGGTTTCCAGACTTTCAGGAAACCGGTCAGGCAGGCCATGGAAATCAATGCGGCGATCACGTCCACCAGCATCGGCCCGTGATAGTTGGAAACAAGAAATTGCGGAATGGCAAAACTGACCCCGGTGACCACGATGGCCGGCCAGATTTCCAGCATCTTGCGCCACCCGGCAAAGGCCCAGATCAACCAGAACGGCACGATCACCGAGAAGAACGGCAATTGCCGCCCGACCATCATCGACAGCTCCATTTCATCCAGCCCGGTGACTTTGGCCAGGGTGATGATTGGCGTGCCCAATGCGCCGAATGCCACCGGCGCGGTGTTGGCGATCAGCGCCAGGCCCGAAGCCGCCAGCGGCGAAAAGCCCAGGCCGATCAGAATCGCGCCGGTCACCGCCACCGGCGTACCGAAGCCGGCCGCGCCCTCGAAGAAAGCGCCGAAGCAGAAGGCGATCAGCAGCAATTGCAGGCGCCGGTCGTCGGTGATCCGCGCCAGGGAATCCTGCAGCACTTTGAACGAGCCGTTCTCGGTGGTGAGGCGGTGCAGGAAGATGATGTTCAACACGATCCAGCCAATCGGCAGCAAGCCATTGGCCGCGCCGTAGAGTGCAGCAGACCCCGCCATGTCGGCGGGCATGCCGAATGCGAAAATCGCGATCACCAGCGCCGAGGCCAGGGCGAGCAGTGCCGCCAGGTGGGCCTTGACATGGAAAAATGCGAGGGCTGCCAGCATCACCACGACCGGCACGGCGGCCATGACGGTGGAGAGTACCGGGTTATTGAACGGATCGTAGATTTGCTGCCAAACCATGTTCCACCTCTGCTTTTTATTGTTGGATGCGCAGACCCCGGAGGGGCGGTGGCTTGTAGTATAGGTGGCATTTCGCCGCTGTCAGGTTGAGTGTTCAGAGTCGCGAATCAGCGCGATTGCGGGGCTGAGCTAGGATTGGCAGTAAGGTCGAAAATCCTGCGACGGGAGGAAAATTGCAATGACTGAGCGCCATCTGGACCACAAGGAGACGCTGTCGAACGGATGCAGCATTCGGGTCAAAGCCGAGATTTTGAAGGACGGTTCGCTGGGGATGTTCATCGGCGTCTATCGGCCGGACGGCACGCCGATCGACGAAAACCATGACCCGAAACCGCACATGCTGGACATGGAAGCGGCGATGGATTGGGGTATCGATATCGCCAAGGGTATCGGCAACAGTCAGCGAACGTTGTAGGGATTGGTTTTGGAACAGCGGCGACGCCATCGCTGGCAAGCCAGCTCCCACAGGGATTGCTGAGATTTTGTGGGAGCTGGCTTGCCGGCGATGCGTTTCTTAGTGCTTGAACATCACATGCCGAACGACGGTGTAATCCTCGAGCCCATACATCGACATGTCCTTGCCATAGCCAGACAATTTCTGCCCGCCATGGGGCATTTCGCTGACCAGCATGAAGTGCGTGTTGACCCAGGTGCAGCCGTACTGCAACCGAGCGGACAAGCGATGGGCGCGGCCGACGTCGGCGGTCCACACCGAGGAGGCCAGGCCGTAGTCCGAATCGTTGGCCCAGGCCAGCACTTGGGCTTCATCGCTGAATTTGGTCACTGACACCACCGGCCCGAACACTTCGCGGCGGACGATTTCGTCGTCCTGCTGGGCATCGGCCAGCACGGTCGGTTCGAAGAAGAAACCATTGCCCTCGACCGCTTTGCCGCCAGTGATCAGGCGAATGTGCGGCTGGGCGATGGCGCGTTCGACAAAACCGGCGACGCGGTCGCGGTGTTGCGCGGTAATCAGCGGGCCGAGCTCGGTCGCCGGGTCATCCTGCAAGCCGTACTTGATGCTGCTGACCGCCGCGCCGAGCTTCTCGACGAACTTGTCGTAAATGCCCTCTTGCGCATAAATGCGGCAGGCGGCGGTGCAGTCCTGGCCGGCGTTGTAGAAGCCGAAGGTACGGATGCCTTCGACGGCGGCGTCGATGTCGGCGTCGTCGAAAATGATCACCGGGGCCTTGCCGCCCAGTTCCATGTGCATGCGTTTGACGCTGTCGGCGGTGCTGGAAATGATGTTCGAACCGGTGGCGATCGAGCCGGTCAGCGACACCATGCGCACTTTCGGGTGCGTGACCAATGGGCTGCCGACTGTAGGACCACGACCGAACACCAGGTTGAGCACGCCGGTCGGGAAAATCTCCGACGCCAATTGCGCCAGACGCAGGGCGGTCAACGGCGTTTGCTCCGATGGCTTGAGCACCACGGTGTTGCCGGCGGCGAGGGCCGGGGCGATTTTCCAGGCGACCATCATCAGCGGGTAGTTCCACGGCGCGATGGAAGCGATGACGCCCACCGGGTCGCGGCGGATCATCGAGGTGTGGCCCGGCAGGTATTCGCCACCGGCCGAACCGCTCATGCAACGGCTGGCGCCGGCGAAGAAGCGGAACACGTCGGCAATCGCCGGGATCTCGTCGTTCAGCGCGGCGCTGTAGGGTTTGCCGCAGTTGTCCGATTCCAGTTTGGCCAGCTCTTCGCCATGGGCCTCGATGGCATCGGCGAGTTTGAGCAGCAGCAGCGAACGCTCTTTCGGCGGGGTTTGCGACCAGCTGTCGAACGCAGCATCGGCGGCACGCACGGCGGCATCGACCTGGGCTTCACTGGCTTCGTTGATTTCCACCAGCACACGGCCCAGCGCCGGGTTGAATACGGGTTGGGCGGGGCCTTCGCCGGTAATGAGTTGGCCGTTGATCAAGAGTTGGGTTTGCATGGCATTGTCCTCTTCAAAATTATTGTTTTTGTCCGTAGAAACCGGTCCCTGTGGGAGCTGGCGAGTCGAGTCGCCGCATCGCAGCGATAGCGGTGGATCAGCCAACATCTTTGTTGAACCTTCCGGCCCCATCGCTGGCAAGCCAGCTCCCACAGGAATTCGGTTCCCACATTGGGAAATGGGGTTGTCAGTTACCGACCACGACTCTTTGCGACGCTTTGGTCTGTGGTTTCGAGAACTTCCACGCATCACCCGCCGGTGCCGTGCCTTTGTCGTAAGGCTTGCCCAGCAGCATGTAGACCAGACCGGCACCCATCACCACCAGGGTGGTCAGGATCATTGAATAGTTGATGTACCACGGCGCATCCGGCGAGCGCGGCCAGACCATGTTGATGATCGCGCAAACGCCGTAAATCAACGCCGCCAGGTTGATCCACAAGCCCCAGGCACCGAGGGTGAATTGACCATTCGGGCGCCAGCCCTTGGCGCGGGCGATCAACGCGGCGACCACGATCAGCTGGAACGCCACGTAAATACCGATGGCCGCAAAGCCGACAATGGTGGCCACGGCGTCGGCCATGAACATGCCCAGGCAGACAATCGCCGCCGGCACCAGGCCGCTGACCAGCAGCGCGAACGATGGCACATGGTTTGCCGACAGACGCTTGAACAGCGAACTGCCGACGATCATTTCGTCCCGGGCATAGGCGAACAGCAACCGGCTGGCGGCCGCTTGCAGGCTCAACACGCAGGAAATGAACGAGACCATCACCACCGCCATCACCAGGCGCGAACCCACGGGGCCAAACGCGTTGGCCAGGATGGTCGCGACCGGGTCGGTGTCTTCGCCGGCCAAAACCTTGGCCATGTCCGGAACCGAAAGGATCAGCGCCAGGCAAGCGAACATCGCCGCCGCGCCACCGATGTAAATGGTCATGCGCATGGCTTTGGGAATGCGTTTGCCCGGGTTCGGGGTTTCTTCGGCGACATCGCCGCAAGCCTCGAAGCCGTAGTACTGGAACAGACCGGCCAGGGACGCCGCGAGGAACGCCGGCAAGTACGAACCATTGACCTCAAGGTTGAAGGTGTCAAACAGCACGCTGAACTGTTGATGACGCTCGAAGATCAGCAGATAGCCACCGACGAGAATCGCTCCGACCAGCTCGCAGAGAAAGCCGAACATCGCCACCTGCGCCAGCAACTTGGTGCCCACCAGGTTCAACGCGGTGGACAGCAGGATGATTGCCAGGGCGATGTAGATGTTGGCCTCGGGACCGGGGCTGAAGCCCAGCATGATCGCCAGATACGGCCCGGCACCCACCGCGACCCCGGCGATAGTGGCGCACAAGGCCCAGGCATACACCCAGCCGACCATCCACGCCCAGCGCTTGCCCACCAGGCGACGAGCCCAAGGGTAAACACCGCCGGAAATCGGGAACTGCGAAACCACTTCACCAAAAATCAGGCACACCAGCATCTGCCCGGCACCGATCAACAGGTAAGACCAGAACATTGGCGGGCCGCCGGCAGCCAGGCACAAACCGAACAGGGTGTAGACGCCGACGACGGGCGACAAGTAGGTAAAGCCCAGGGAAAAGTTCTCCCACAGACTCATGCTGCGGTTGAAATCGGAGCTGTAGCCGAGGGCGCGTAGTTGTTCCGCGTCCTGGTCGACGCTGCTGCTTGCACGCGTGTTAGATGAGCCACTCATGTTATTTCCTCATTATCAATGGCAGTGGATTGCGGGTATTCAATCCTGTGGGAGCCAGCCTGCTGGCGATGGGGCCCTCACGACCGCCATCGCCAGCAGGCTGGCTCCCACAGGGGATTGCGTCAGGCTTTGGCTTCGTCGTCGTATTGGGACAGCCACTCCACCGCCGCGTCGCGGTAACGGCTGAACCCCTTGTAGTCGACCAGTTGCTGATTCAAGTCGCGCAACACGCGGTGCATGCGCCGGGCCCACGCCGGATTGGTGGCGATGTCTTCGAGGCTCAACAGGTAGGTGCGAATCGGAAAGACAATGGCGTTACTGCGTGGCAGGCGATGCAGCGGTTGCAGTTCGATGCGCAGATACACCAGCTTGCCGGCGTTTTCGGCGGTGACGATGGTTCGGTCGGGTGCCCATTCCGGCAGGCTTTCAGCCGACACTTCCAGACGCGGGTTGACCGTCAGCGACCAGTTCAGGCGTCGCACCGGGTGGCCGATACGCAGGCGCAGCAGGAATTTCAGGGCACGGTCGAGCATGCCGATTTCCTTCACCAGCGGTACCGGACCGTGGAATTCTTCCCAGCTCATGCCGAGGTTGAAACGCAGCGAATAGTCGGCACGCTGAGTGGCGATGCCGGCACCCCAGTACAACGTGCCGTCGCGTTCTTCCTGCAAGACCCAGTCGCCCTGAGCCTGACGGGTCACGTATTCCATTGGCTCATAGGGCAGGGTGGTCGGGTCGCCAAAGGTGAAACGGTCGTCGATGCCCAGCAGCCGGTTGGTCCAGTGCCACTGGCGACCGTCGCGCTCCAGGTTGAAGTATTGCGGGTAATCCCGGGCATAGGACTCCATGATCAATTCCAGAAGGTCCCATTGCGCCTCCATCATGTGCGGTGCCGAGACATAGTGCATGCCCGGGTCTTTCTCCAGGGTGATGGCGCGATCGCGGCACTCGCTGATGTAGTGCTCGTCGATATCGAATGCGGCGCGGAATGCACCGTCGCCCACCGAGACATGCGGTTCGAGGTTCATCGAATACATGTACTCGTCATCGGGAAACGGGAAGGGCGCGCGCGCGATGGTTTCCGGGCTGTTGGCGAAGGTGTAGTCGTCGCGGTAGGTTTCGTCGGGATTGAATTTTATGTTCATTGTTTTTTCTCCGTCGATCAGAGGTCGATGACCAGGCGATTGCATTTGGCGCGGGATACGCAGGGCATGATTTTCTTGCCACTGGTCTTGTCGTCGTCGGACAACCAGTCGTCGCTGTGCAGCAGTTCGCCGTCGAGTTCCAGCACGGGGGTTTCACAATGCCCACAGGCCCCGCCACGACACAGGTAAGGCATGCTGAAGCCCGCGGCTTCGACCGCTTCGAGCATGGTCTGGTCGGGTGAGACCTCGATGGTTGTGCCGCTGCGGCCGAGGGTGAAGCTGAAGGCTTCGCCGCCGCTGCTTTGTTCCAGGAAACGTTCGAAGTGCACATGGCTGTCGGTCCAGCCAAGGTCGCGAGCGCACGCCAGGGTGGCATCGATCATGCTGTCCGGGCCGCACACGTAGACGTGACTTCCCAACGCACGGTCGGCCAGAATCTTGCCGATTTCCATGCGCGATTCGACACCCTTGCGGTACAGATGCACCTGCTGGCCATAGATGGCCTGCAACTCTTCGCCCAATTGCGCATGTTCTTCGCCACGAACTGCGTAATGCAGCTCGAACGGCACCTTGCTCAGGCGCAATTCTTCCAATTGCGAAATCACCGGGGTAATGCCGACACCGCCGGCGATGAACAAATGCAGGCGCGCCTGTTTGATCAACGGGAAGAGATTGACTGGCGGAGTCACCTCGATCATGTCCCCTTCGTTCACCGAATCGTGCAGCGCGACCGAACCGCCGCGACCGCTTTCCACCCGACGCACGGCAATCTGGTAGCTGCTGGTGTCGTAGGGCGAGCTCAGGAGCGAGTAGGGGTTGCGCAAAGTGTTGCTCTGATTGGCGATCAACACCACGACGTGACTGCCACCGGAGAACGCCGGCAAGTGCGCGCCGGTCGGCGAGACCAGGGTGAAGCGTTTGATTTCCGGGGTCACCGCTTCGATGCGGGCCACACGCAGATTCAAAGTCCCATTGTTCTGGCTCATGTATCGAGCTCCTCGGCAGGGGGTAGTTCGCCCGGTACTTCGGCGTCGGCCTTGACCGCCTGAAACGCTGCCAGGCGCCGGGAATAGTGATCGCGCACCACCAGCGTCAGGCCGCAGCCGGGGCAGTCGTAGACACGTTGGGTGACGTTTTCGGTATAGGTGTCGCAGTGCACGCACCAGACCCGGCGCACGAGGGTGCCGGAGTTCTCGCGCAGGACTTCGTCGCGGTTGAGGTCGAAATGCGTGGCCACTTGCATGGCGCTGCCGAGGAAGCTTTCGGAGCCGGCCAGATACAGGCGGGTGCCCATGCGGGCATCGGCGAGCAGCACCTTGAGCGCGTCGATCAACGCTTGGTTCGTCTCAACGACCTGCAATGGCAGGTCGGGGTGGCGCTGCTGCAAAGGTGCGAGGAAGTCCTGCCCGGAAAACGACTCGCGGGAATACAGCAAGGTAATGGGGCTATCCAGCTCCACCAGCTCGTCCAGCAAACGCAACATGGCACGACCGCCGCTGCCTTGCCCGGCAACGATATGGCGCCTGCCTCCCGGTAATGGTTGCAACCGGTCATAGACCGGCCGGCTTTTGATCCCGGTGATCAACATTCTTATTATTCCTCCTGGCTAGCGAGCCGGCGTTTGGAAGCCGGCTGCGATGCAAAGCCCAACGATGGTGGGTTGCAGATAGCAGGAGCACAGGTCGTGCCAAGTGATTAACTTGTTGAAATATAAGGAAGTATCATTTTTGCTGGACTGCGATGCAGGCAAAAGTAAGCAGATGTGTATGCGTTTTTGCAGCGGCTGGAGGAGTGCCGGACAGCGCACAATCCCCGTGGAACCGCCTGACGGCGGTCAATCGCGCTGCAACTTGCGAATCAGCGTGCCGATGTCGATGCCCAGGTGCTGCGCCGCCTTGCGTTTGCTGCCACACAGGTCCACGGCCTGGAGGATCACTTGGCGTTCGAACTGTTGAACCTGAAGCTTGAGGTTTTGCTCCGGGTTGTCTTGCGTCTCGACCTCCACGAAGGAAGGGCTCTGGTGCTGCGGCGATCGCTGCGGTTCCAGCAGCTCGGCTGGCAGGTGATGTTCCTGCGCTTCATCGTCGGCGAGCACCGCCAGCCGCTCGAAGATGTTCACCAGTTCACGAATATTGCCGGGGAAGTCGTAGCTCATCAGACGCTTGCGGCAGCCGCTCGACAGGCTCAGCGACGGCTCGCGGTCGCCATTGATGCGACTCAGGAGAATATCGATCAGGAACGGCAAGTCATCCCGATGCTGACGCAGCGGCGGAATTTCAACCGGCAGCACGGCGAGGCGATAGTAAAGGTCGGCACGAAATTCGCCGATGCTCACCAAATGGCGCAGGTCTTTGTTGGTGGCGGCGATGACCTGCACCTGTACGGTCTTGCTCAAGGGCGAGCCGACTGACTGGATGGTGCTGTCTTCCAGAAACTTCAGGAGCTTGGCCTGCACATGCAGGGGGATTTCGCCGATCTCGTCGAGAAACAATGTCCCGCCCGAGGCCGCCTCGATATAGCCCTGCTTGCCGCCCTGCAAGGCGCCGGTAAAGGCGCCGCGCTCGTAGCCGAACATCTCCGATTCGAACAGGCTCTCGGGAATGCTCCCGCAATTGACGTGTATGAACGGCCGGTCACCCCAACCGGCCGCCCGATGAATATGCCGGGCGATGGCGGTCTTGCCGACCCCCGGTTCACCCAGCAGCAACAACCGTGCGCGCCGGCGAAAAGCGCGCACGCCGGTATCGGCGATGCTCGACAGTTGCGGGGAAAGATGCAGAGCATTGTCCTGAGGATCTCGCAGGCCCTGGGGTTCTACCGGTCGGCCGCCAAGGGCGGCTCGCCGCTGTGGCTGGCTGCCGTCGAAGTCTTTCTGGGTCAACATGCGGAAGGGTTTTTCGTAAGCCCCCGTGGGGATCGCATGCGTGCTGCTGAGCAGCACGCGACCTTCCCGCGAGCGGGTCAACGCGCTGTTGCCACCACGATTCAATGCAGCCAGCAAATCGTCGTAGTTCAACGCCGAACGCTGGAAGAAATCACTTTCCGACAGCCCGACGGCTTGCTGTTTGGAGAGCCGGTTGACCCGTTCGGCGGCCAGATTGAGAAAGCGCACCTGGCCTTCGCCGTCCGTCACGATCAGCGCTTCGCTGAAGCTGTCGAGCAAGGCGTGCAGCGCTGGAGTTTGCAGCAGTGCACCGAGCACTTCAGTGCTGACATTGACCGAAGAACGCATGCCCATCTGCATGGTTGGAGGCAGGTTGGTATCTTTCATGGGTGCAACTCTTCGGTGCGGCGAACGCCCTGGCTTTGGCGGAACACCGCCACCCGCCAGGCCACGCCTTCACGGATCAGGATGCGCGAACAATGCACATTGAAGTGCCGTTCGCGCCCGCCAAGGCCCGGCAGGGGCAGGCTGTGCCAAGTGCGCTCGGGCAGGGCGTTATCCAGCAACAATCGAGCGATGCCGGCACCTTGGGTGATCCCGAAGGTTTCTTCGAAGGCTGCGTTACGCCATTGCGGTTGCAGGTGTTCATCAATCACCAGCACCGCGTCAGGCACCGCATCGAACACCCGGCGCAGGGCATCGATGCGTTGCTCGGCGTCGTGCTGCATGCGCAGTTCCTGGCTGACGTCGCGAATACTGCCCCACATCCGCAACAACTGGCCGTTGACGATGGTCGCCCGGACGTCGTTTTCCACGTAGGCGGGCGAACCGTCATGGCGACGGTCCACCGACAGTGCGCAATCGACGGTGAATCCGGCTTCGATCAAACGCCGCACGAACTCTTCGTTGGCCGGGCTGCGCGGCCAGTACAGTCGCACGGGTTGCTGGTTGAAATCGACATCGGACGGCATCTCGTAGACATCGGCCATTGCCCGGTTGCACAGGCGCCAATGGGAGTCGTTTTCGAACACCTGGCGGACGATTTCATCCGGGGAATTGTTGATGTCCACCGCCTCGGCGAACTCGATGCACCAGTAGGCGACCTTGGCGCTCTGCAGCATCTGGCTCATCACCTCATTGGCGTTGTGCATTTCCCGTAGCCGATGGCCCAGCACGCCGAGCGGGATTTTCAACAGATGAAGACGTGCCGGTTGCACTGTCCGCCATTCCAGCAAGCCGCTGGCAATCACGTGCAACAGCCCGCCGTTGCGGCGAATCAGGGTCAATTCCAGGCTTTGGACCTGTTCATCGGCCGGTGGGTTGGTAAACAGCGAATGCACAGCACGCATCGAGTCGACGCTAAAGATGCGTTCGATCGGCTGGTCGAGCAGTTCCTCGGGTGCATAACCCAATTGATCGCTCAGGCTGGCGGAAAGGTTGAGCAGGTGCCCGTCGGCACTCAGGGTACTGGCAAGAGGCTGGGCTTTTCTGGCCAGCAAATTCAGGATATCCATCGATGAGTCGGCTCACTCTGGTTTATGGGGTTCCTGGATGAAAAACCACAGGCAATAACAGGAGGGCATTTCGCATGCCAACTCGAAAGCCTGCGAACAGGGAGCAACGCAACAAGGTACTTTGTCGACTGCTGCGATATTGCAGCGAAATGTGCATTTATGCAGCGCATGAGTCGAGCTTAATGCGCGAAGATCGTAGGCGGTAGGCATTCCGATGAGTGACGTATGGGCATAGCATTTTTCAATCCAGCGGTATTTGCCACAGGATGAAATCGGTCTAAAAACAGCAACCCACACTTGTTGTGCTTTGCTACTCTGAAGGTGTAGGTGAAAACGCAGACTGATGCGCAAGCGGATAGCGAGGACGCGTGGGGCGCGCTCCGAAGGGTACACGGTTAGAAAGATCTCCGCGCTGAGATCCAGCCCTTATGCCGTGTGAAGCAGGGCAGCGCAAATTGCTGTTTCTGTGGGAGTCCTGATAAACCTCGTAAGCCAGAGACCAGCACTGGCCACCTACTTGGCTCTCGAAGCCGACTTGTGCAGCTGCGAACAAGCAGTTCGCCAAGATCAAATGCCCCGCC
This sequence comes from Pseudomonas sp. Sample_24, assembly GCF_004307605.1. Lineage (NCBI taxonomy): Bacteria > Pseudomonadati > Pseudomonadota > Gammaproteobacteria > Pseudomonadales > Pseudomonadaceae > Pseudomonas > Pseudomonas sp. Sample_24. The sequence goes on along the minus strand of NZ_RCNW01000117.1, from coordinate 15,740 downwards.
TGCCGGGGCATTTGTTTGTCTGCACTATTGCATCAAACCAGATTGATCGTCACGTCGATGTTGCCACGGGTTGCCTTGGAATACGGGCAAGTCTGGTGGGCAGCGTCCACCAATGTGCGGGCCAGTGTTGGCTCAACACCTGGCAGGCTGACGTTGAGACGCGCCTGGAGGAAAAACGCGTTATCGGTCTTGCCCAGATCGATTTCGGTCGCGACGCTGACGTCGGCCGGCAAGCTGACCTTCAACGCCGCCGCGGCTTTGCCCAGCGCACCGATAAAACAGGCCGACCAACCGGCACCCAGCAATTGCTCGGGATTGGTGCCACTGCCGGAAGAGCCCGGCGGGGAGAGCTTGATGTCCAGGCGCCCGTCGTCACTACGCGACTCGCCTTGGCGACCGCCGGTGGTGACAGTCTTGCCGGTGTACAGCACGGTATCGATTTGATTGATCATGAAGTGGCTCCTGCGGGGGTTGAACGGCGACCCGCGCACTTTTTCACTTTCATGTACACCGTATGTGTCCTGGGCACGCGATTGTGTATCGCCGTGTAGTTTCCCTGGCCTCGAATACAGATCGATACAAATCCCTTCCTGAGCGCCTCAGTTATTGTCGGGCCTGCGCCGATTGCCGGTTGTGGACGATCTGCTTCGGCCCGGCCAAAGCCCAGGCAATCAGTCCCAGCAACGGCACAAACACAATCACCACCATCCACACCCCCCTGGTGCTCGCCTTGCCCTCGCTCTTGCGTAGCCGATTGATCGCCCACAATTCAATAATCAATAGCACTGCCGCGAGTACGATCCACGTTGGTTCGAAATGCATGTGTCACCTCCTGATGGTTAAACGGTTAGGTGAACATGGACCGGCAGGGTTCATTAAATTTTGCGGATTGCTACGACGATCAAGTCCTTCCGATTGCCGCAGCCGAGGGGCGAAAGGTCCTTCAGAAATCCACCGTCGCCGACAATTTCAGCGTCCTGGGCTCACCTTGAGTCAGGTAGTTGTTGGCGGTCGAAGCCGACGACCAGTACGCCTTGTTCGCAACGTTTTCGACGTTGGCGCGCAAGGTGATGTATTTGTCGTCGGCCGTGAAGCCGAAGCGGGCGCCGAGGTCGACGCGGGTCCAGGCCGGGATGCTCAGGCTGTTCGCCGCGTTGACGTATTCGCCGCCGGTGCGCAGCATGCGAGCGTTGAGCGCCGCGCCTTGAATGCCCGGCACGTCCCAATCGGCGCCGAGGTTGTACTGGAAACGTGGCACGCCAGCGGCGCGGTTCCCGTCGTTGAGACCGTTGGAGGTTTTCTTCTGTTCGGTGTCCATCCAGGTCGCCCCCGCAAGCACGCGCAAGCCGTCCAGCGGTTCGCCGAACACATTCAGTTCTACGCCTTTGTTCACTTGCTCGCCGTCGACGCTGAAGGTCGGCAAGCGGTTGCCGGTGACGGTCGAGGTCGAACTGTTCGGCATCTCGATGCGGTACACACCCAGCGTCGCGCCGAAGCTGTTCCAGTCCAGTTTCACCCCGGCTTCCGTCTGCTTGCTGCGGTTGGGAGCGAACACTTCATTGGGGTTGGTCACGCCGGTGGACGGCGAGGTGGGGCCTTGTTGCAGGCCTTCGATGCGGTTGGCGTAGAACGACACATGCTCCCACGGCTTGATCACCAGACCGTAGACCGGCGTGGTGATCGATTCTTCGTAATTGGCCGTACGCGCACCGCTGGTGGTGTTCCAGGCGTCGACTTCGAGGGTCTGCCGACGCACGCCGAGGGTCAGCAGAATGCGGTCGTCGATGAACCCCAAGGTGTCGGACACCGCTGCACTCTTGACCCGGTTCTTGCCGACAATGCGCGGATCATGAATATCACTGCCGAAATAAGTGTTGGTCGGGCGCGGCACCTGTACCGGGTTGTACAGATTGCCGTTGACGCGGTTGGCCACCAGGATCGCCTCGAATGCCGAACGTTGCTCGCCCCAGGTGCCGGACAAGCCAACGTTCATCTGATGCGAGACCGGGCCAGTGTTGAAGTGGCCGTTCAAACCGGCAATCGCGCTTTTGTTGTCTTCGTCGTGGGGTGAATAGAGAAAGCCGACTTTACCGCTGCCGTCGTTGGCGACGTACAACGACGAATACTGGCCGTTTTCCCGGGTGTGCTTGGCACCTCCACCGGCGTAGGCCGTCCAGTTGTCGTTGAGGTCGTATTCGCCGTTGACCATGCCGTAGGTGTCTTCGAGTTCCGACCAGGTCCAGTCCTGGGCATAGTTGTCCTTGGCCGATGGCGCGTGCGGGACTTTGGTGCCGGTCGGGTAGACCACCGAGCGTCCGTTGTTGATGCGCTGCTTCTGATAGCCAAGGTCGGTGGAGACGCGCAGACGCTCGCCGCGATAATCCAGGCCCACGGCGATCAACTGGGAATGCTCGCTTTCATCATCCACGGCAGTATCGCCGCCGTGCTGGGCGAGGTTGACCCGCGCGCCGAAACGGTTGTCATCACCGAAGCGCTGGCCGAGGTCGATGTGCCCACCGACCTGGCTGTCACTGGCGTAATCGAGGCTTGCGCTGCGGGTCGGAGTGTCCTGCGCGCGCTTGGGCACCAGGTTGACGCTGCCGCCAATGCCGCTGCCGCCTGGCGCCACACCGTTGATGAACGCATTCGGGCCTTTGAACAGCTCGACCCGTTCCAGCGCTTCGGTGGTGATGATCTGCCGGGGCAGAACGCCGTACAGGCCATTGAACGAAATGTCGTCCGTGGTCAGTGGCAGGCCGCGAATGGTAAACACCTGAGAAAAGTTGCCAAAACCTGCGGACTGGCGCACCGACGCATCGTTGAGCAGCACGTCACCGACGGTTCGCGCTTGCTGGTCCTCGATGGTCTTGGCGGTGAAGCTGACCACGCTGAACGGCACGTCATTGATATCGCGATTGCCCAGCACCCCCAGGCGCGCTGAGCGGGCGAGCTGGTCACCCGCATAGGTGTCCGCTTCGCTTGCCACGCCACTGACCGTGGTGGCGCCCAATTCCAGCGCTGCGCCGCTGTTGACCTGGGGTGCCACGGTGTAGCTGTCGGCGCCGGTGGCAATCAGCGAATAGCCACTGCCTTGCAGCAAACGGGCAAAACCGGACGGTACGGTGTAATCACCTTGCAGGCCCTGGCTGTTCTTATCTTTCAGCAAATCGGCGTCGAACGACAACAACACCCCCGACTGCGCTGCGAACTGTGCCAACACGCTGGACAGTGGCCCGGCGCCGATGGCGTAAGTGTGGGACGTAGCGCTTTGGCTGGCTTCGGCAGCCCAGACGCGGTGTGCGGGGGCGATGGCGGACAGGGCAATGGCCAGGCTCAGCAGATTCATGGGGAGCCGGTGTTTGCAGCGGTTCGAAAGCGGTCGGGATGTCATTCGGCAATGCCTGCGCAAGCAAAGGAAAAAGGAAACTTTCCCAACACACCGAACGGTCGCGAAAAAGGTATCAACCCCTTGGACAATATTTTCGCAAAGGACGCGACGCATGTATCTGAACGTATCTCCATCGCCAACCATTACTTGCGCATACAAAAACCGCACTGCGTGACACGCCAGCGATACACGCAAGTCGCCTAATGGAGCAGCCTCACAACGGCACCCCGCGCATTTTTCATCCCGCGCTCATTGGAGAATTGCGATGTCCCGAAATAACAAAACCAACGCCGCCAGCCTGCTCGGCGCCGCTATTGTCGCCGCAGCACTCACCGCGTTCAGCGGTCTGTCTCAGGCCCAGGAAAACAAGGCAACCGCCGACGCCGGCCAGGCCCCTGCCAAGAGCTGGCAGACAGGCATCAAGCGTACCGATCTGGTGCGTCACGACCTGGATGTAGAAGGGCGAGAAGTGATCCAGGTGCTCGTCGACTTCGAACCGGGCGTGGTCTCGCCAAAACACTCGCATCCCGGAGTCGAAGTCGCCCACGTCATTGCAGGGACATTCGAATACGAAATCGAAGGTCAGCCTAACGTCACGCTCAAGGCCGGTGACTCACTGTACATTCCCGCCGGCGCCGCCCATGTCGCGAAGAACGTCGGCAAGGACAAGGCTTCGGAACTGGCGACCTACATCGTCAAGAAAGACACGCCGTTGTTGAAACTGGAAAAATAAACGTCAAGGCGTTGTTCAACGCTGATCACGCTTTGTGATCAGCGTGCAGCTGCCCGCTGCGATCAGGCCCGCCAGGCCAATCAGGCCCAGCGCGACAGTAAAGGTCACACGCAGGCCCCTGGCAATCGCCTCTGGCTGCGCAGTGGTGATGTCGACCGTTGCCGAGGCCATGGCGAATACCGCACCCATCACCGAAGCCCCGGTGATCAGCCCCAGATTCCGCGACAGGTTGAGCAGGCCGGACACCACGCCCCGTTGATCTGCCTGGACCTCGGCCATGACCATCGTGTTGTTGGCGGTCTGGAACACCGCGTAGCCCAGCGTGATCACCACCAGCGGCGCCATGTAGCCCCCCATACCCAGGCTGCTCGGCAGTATCGATAACAGGAAACAACCGAGGGCAACGGCGATCAGTCCGACGAGTGTCATGCGCCGAGCACCGAAGCGGTCGGCAATGTATCCGGCGGGAACGCCCGTCAACGCGGCAACCAACGGCCCCACCGACAACACCAGCCCGACCCCGACAGCGCTCAACCCGAGCGACTGCGACAGATAGAATGGCCCCACCACCAAGGTGCTCATCAGAACCGTTGTCACCAACAGGCTCATGATCAGGCTGCCACTCAATTGTGCGTCGCGGAACATCGCCACTTGCACCAGCGGCGCAGCAACGCGCGCTTGGACCCATGCGAACAAACCGACCCCCAGGCATGCCGCCAGCAGCAGGGCAAGATTGAGCATGCCGAAATGACCGCGACCAAGGGTCATGGCCAGCGCGTAGGCGCCGAGGGTCAAGGCCAGTACCAAAGTGCCCAGCGGATCGAAAGTCGCGGGTCTGGCCGATGGCCGATCCTCAGGCAAGTAGCGCAGGGCAAGCAGCAAAGTCAGCAAGCCCAGAGGGACGGTGATCAGAAAAATCGCCCGCCAGCCGAAACTGCCGATCAACAGACCACCCAGCGACGGCCCCAGCGCCGTGCCGATGGCTGACATCGTTCCCAGCAGGCCCATGGCGCTACCGGTCTTTTCTTTGCCGACGGTCTCGCTGACACAAGCCAATGTCAGTGCCATCATGATCGCCGCGCCAAGCCCTTGCAGCGCTCGCGCGCCAATCAGCCATTCAAGACCTGGCGCCAGGCCGCACAGGGCTGACGCAAGCGTGAACACGCCAATTCCGCCTAGCAGCAAACGACGCCGTCCGATGAGGTCACCCAAGCGCCCGACGCTGACGATCAGCGTGGTAATCGCCAGCAGATAGGCGAGAACGATCCATTGCACTTGTTGAAAGGATGCTGTGAATACCTCGGCTAACGTCGGCAAACCCACGTTGGCGATGCTGGTGCCCAAGGAAGACAGCAGCATTGATGATGACAGGCTGAGCAGTGCCCATTTGACCGACAGAGCGGGTAGGCCGACTGATGTAGTTTCCATGCCGTATCTCTTTGTGGCGGCTCCCGATTGGAGCTACCGCCAATCTACGTTCGCGCCTAACATGGCGGAAGACGCACGGCTTGCACTTAATACGTGCGTCTGACGCCACTTCACTCAGTTACGGTGCGATCATGTCCGGTTCCGACTTCAACTTGCTGCTTACCCTCGATGTCCTGCTCAGCGAAGGCAGCGTCGCTCGGGCCGCCAAGCGCCTGCGCCTGAGTCCGTCGGCGATGAGTCGGGCGCTGGCGCGTCTGCGCGAAACCATGGGCGATCCGCTGCTGGTTCGGGCCGGGCGCGGTCTGGTGCCAACGCCGCGGGCGCTGGCACTGCGCGAGCATGTCAGGGAATTGGTGCAGCAGGCAGAAGCGGTGCTACGCCCGGCCGAGCAACCGGACCTGAGCTGTCTGGAGCGCACCTTCAGCTTGCGCACCAGCGAAGGCTTCGTCGAAAACTTCGGCGCCGCGCTGATCGCCCGAGTCACCGAACAGGCACCGGGCATACGTTTGTGCTTCGTCAGTAAACCCGACAAGGACAGCACTTCACTGCGCAACGGCACGGTCGACCTGGAAACCGGCGTGGTGGGTAAAACCGCCAGCCCGGAGCTGTTGACCCAAGGCTTGTTCCGCGACCGATTCATCGGGGTGGTACGTGAGGGGCACCCATTGAGCAAAGGCTCCATCACCCCCGAGCGCTACGCAGCGGGTCAACACATCAGCGTGTCCCGCCGCGGTCTCGAAAACGGCCCGATCGATGAAGCACTGCACCTCCTGGCATTGCAGCGACGCACCGTGACTATCGTGGCCGGATTCTCGACGGCATTGGCATTGGCGCGATCTTCGGATCTGATCGCAAGCGTGCCGGAGCGACACACCAGCGCGGCGCGAGTCGGGATGTACAGCTTTGCGCTGCCGCTTTCCCTTGCGCACTTTTCCGTCGCCATGTTCTGGCACCCCCGACAGGACGCCGACCCCGTGCATCAGTGGTTACGTGGATGCCTTCGGGAGGTTTGCACACAATAAAGTTTCATGTGTACGTTCTTGAAACAATCACTGTTTCAGGTATGTAACAGTTATGCGACTCGGAATATTCAGGCAATAAAAAGTTGGCGGTACGTTATAAATGATCCTGAACTTGTCGGTCATTGTGAGGTATTGCCAACAATTGTTATTTGGATCCGTTTTTTTTTGTGAATGAAAGTTGATTGCAAATACGTTAGGTGGCGTGATGCTATTAGTTGGTGGCAATTAACCAGTAGTCATGAGGTGGATGGATTAATGTTTTGATGTGATCGCAAGCCTTTGATTAATATAATAAATAAACTTGTTGGTGTGCTGGCTATGCATATTATCGGATATTTAAAAACATTATGCGATCTCGGAAGGTTCGTTGCGCAAACAAGATAAAAAAATAACTTCACAATAAAAGCACACGCTTTTCTAATGCGATGCTAGTGTTGGTACCCTCCGTTCACCCCGCTGGCTTTTCTGAAGAGGACGTGCGTCATGCCCACTCAAAACCCGCGGATTGCGATACTCGGTAATAGAGCTCCCGGATTGAACCTTCCCGAGCTTGAGCACTTTACCGATCTCGGCAGTCTGTTGGCTGCAGTCGCATTTGATGTCGTCCTGTTGGACATGCCCGCCGCCTACGCAGCAAAAGTTCTTCGCAAACTGCGCTCGACCGAGCCCTATCGCTACACGCTCATCTACTGTTGTCGCGACCAGGATGCCTGGTGTGAAGCCCTGGGTGACGGAGCGTGCCCGGTTGAGTCCAGCGAAATAAAAACGCTTTGGGCGAACTGGCTGGAGCGCTTCCGGCTTTTCAAGCAGGGATCGGGGCAGGAGCGTTTCGAAAGTCGGGTGTTGACCTGGCTGTGGCTGCGTGACAACGCCCAGGTGTACGCCCTGCGAGACCCACAGGTGCCTCAGCATTACCGTTATCCGTTGCTGGATGCCCTGGCGGATAACGAACCGATCAACCCGTTTGTCTGGCTCGGTTTGATGGTGCAGCAGGAATGGCTGGAGGAGGGCGTACTGATCGACCGCGTCCGGTTGTGCTCGGACTGCGGTTCGGGGCGGCTCAATTACATCGACGTCTGTGCCGAATGTCATGCCATGGACATATCACGGCAACCGTCATTGCATTGCTTTACCTGCGGGCATGTCGGGCCTCAGGAATCATTTCTCAAGGATGGCGTGCTGTTGTGCCCCAATTGTCTGAACCGCTTGCGTCACATCGGTAGCGATTACGACCGTCCGATGGAGAACTACCGCTGCCGCTCGTGCCAGGCGTTTTTTGTCGATGCCGAAGTGCAAGCGCGTTGCCTGGATTGCGGGTTGTCGCACACGCCCGACAAACTGCGGGTGCGAGAAGTCCGGGATTTTCGCTTGGCCGAAGCGGGGCGGTTTCGTTGCCGGCAGGAATTCAGCGAGCGTTCGTCTCGGCACTTTGGCAGGCTCAACCTGCTGGGCGGCAAGGACTTCTTTGATCTGCTGAACTGGCAGATCCAGATCGTTCGCCGCTATTCGAACCCGGCTTTTTCCTTGATCGGCCTGCGTTTTGTCAACCTGGCCGGCACGTTGACGCGTCTGGGTGAACAGCGTGGCCATGCGTTCATCGACAGTGTCGCCGATCGTCTGCAGGAGTCGGTCAGGGAAACGGATCGCTGCTCTCGAAGCACCGAAGAGTTTTTCTGGATCATGTTGCCCAATACTGACGAAAAGGGGCTGGAATCGGTCAAGCAGCGTCTCGGCCGGGTCGCCGAGCTGTTTTCCGCGCCGGAAATCAGTGACGTGTCCTTACGGTTGGTCAGCATCACCGCACCCAAGGAGCTCCTCGATCAGGAAGATGGTGAACTGCTGCTGGCCCGACTGGCCGGCGAATTGGGTGATGCGAGATGAGCCCATTCATGGAGCAACTTTACAGCCTGCTCAGTGCCTTGATGGGAGCGGACGGGCTGAGCCGATTGTTTTACATGCTGTTCCCCCTGTTTTTGATGTTCGAATTGCCGTTGATGGTCATGGTGATGCTCGGTGTGCTGCGCTGGTTCACTCGTCGGCGCACGCGCGTGCCCAAGACCAGTGTCTATCGACCCCGGGTCTCTTGCATCATTACCTGCTACAGCGAAGGCCTTGATGTACAAACCACACTGTTGAGCCTGTGCGAACAGACCTACCCCGGCCATATCGAGATGATTCCGGTGGTCGACGGCGCCACGGTCAATCAAGCGACGCTCAGCGCCGTACGCGGTTTCAAGGTCGATGCGTATCTGTACCCCAGGCGCCATTTGCGACCTATCGCCAAATGGCAGCGGGGCGGACGGGTATCTTCATTGAACGCCGGCCTGTCACTGGCCAGCGGGGACATTGTCATGGCCCTCGATGGCGATACGTCCTTTGACAACAACATGGTCAGCTCCATCGTGCGGCACTTCGAGGACCCTTCGGTGCCGGCGGTTGCCGGTAGCCTGCGGGTGCGCAACGTCTGGTCATCATGGGTGACCGCGATGCAGGCGCTGGAGTACCTGTTGTCCATCCACATGTCGAAAATCGGTTTGTCGGAATGGAATCTGGTCAACAACGTCTCGGGGGCCTTCGGTGCGTTTCGCCGCAGCTTCCTGGTGAAAATCGGTGGCTGGAACACGCATACCGCCGAAGACCTGGACCTGACGTTGCGGATCAAGAGCTACTTCAAGCGCCACAACCTGAGAATCCCGTTCGAGCCTGAAGCAATCGGCCACACCGATGCACCCAAGACCCTTCGCGAGTTTCTGATGCAGCGCCTGCGCTGGGACGGCGACCTGTACTTTCTCTATATCAGAAAGCACAACCACAACATCGACCCCAAGCTGCTGGGCTGGCGCACCTTCCTGATGATTCTGCTCACGGGGTTCTTTTTCCAGCTGGTGCTGCCTTTCCTGATCCTCACCTACACCCTGGTCGCGTTGTTCGTTCTGCCGGGCAAGACGTTGCTGATTCTGTTCGTGATGGTTTACCTGTTGTACCTGATGATCACCTCGATATTGTTCCTGGCCATGTTGGTGATGGTCTCGGACCGGCCCCGCAAGGACATGACCTTGGGGGTGCTGGTGCCGGTCTTTCCGCTGTTCATGCTGATACTGCGCTGTTGGAGCGCCGTGGCAATGCTCAATGAAATGTTTCGTCGCGGACACGAAGAAAGCTCGATGGCGCCGTGGTGGGTACTTAAACGGGCCACGAGGTTTTGATATGCGATCGATTCTGCTCGCCATGACGCTGCTGATTGCGCCGCAAGTGGTGCACGCTGCACCTTCGCAGTGGTCCCAGGCCAGTTACGTCTGGGACAGCGAAGCCTTGCTCGATCCCGAGCATCGGGGGGCTGAACTTGCGGCATTGCGCAAGGCCGGTATGGACAAGATTTACCTGGGCCTCAAGGCCGCCCAGATCAAGGACCTTGGCACCACGCGTGAACAACTGGAGCAATTACTGCAGCAAGCGACCGGAGCAGGGATGCAGATCAGCGTGTTGCTTGGCGATCCGGAATGGATAAAGCCTGAGGGGCGTCATCAGCTCAGCGAATTACTGGCAAAACTCGACGGCCTTTCCTTCACCAGCCTGCATCTCGACCTGGAGGTCGAGCAGTTGGGCGTACCGGTGCCTGACCAGCGTTTGAAAGACTGGCTCGACACTTTGCGCCTGGCGGCCCGCGAAAGCCCTTGGCCGGTGGAAATTTCCAGCCACCCCCGCTGGTTTGGCGACGCGAAACCCGGAGAAACCTGTGTGCCCTGTGGGCTTCCCGAAGCGGGTGTGCGCCAGGTCAGCCTGATGATCTACACCCGCAACCCGAAAAACAGTGCGCAACGAGCAGAGGCTATCGCCAAACGCTGGCCCGATCTGCAATTTCGCCTGGCGCAAAGTACGGAGCCGCAACTGGATTCCACCGAATCCTGGGCCGGTGCATCGACTGAACAGTTGCAACACCAGGCCAGTGTCTGGCGCGAGCAACTGCAACCTCAAGGGATTGCCGGAATTGACTGGCAAGCCTGGCGAGACTTTCCAAAACGGTGAGCCGTCATGAAGATTCGTTTCGATAGTCGCAAAGAATTGAGCCCTACTCAGGAACAAGGCTTGACGGTGCTTTACGCACCGGGCAAACGCATGGCGTTCCGGGTGCGCTGGTACCTGATTCTGTTATTGGTGGCGAGCCCCTTGATCTGGCTGGGTGGCAAGCTGGTTTACGGGATGTGGATGATCGACGCGCCGGCGCAATTGCGCCTGCCGATTCTTGAGGTCCGAGCGCGGGATGCCGGGCGGGTCGAGCAATTGTTCGTCAAGGCGGGGGAGCAGGTGCGGATCGACCAGCCGCTGGTTAACCTCGACAACCCCGAATGGCGTGCGCGGCTGGCGCAACTTGCGGCCATACCGGCCGATACGATGCGCTTGAGCAATGCCAAGCTGGGTGGCCGCGAACGTCAATTGCTCAGGACCCGTATCGCCCGCGCGGAAGACCGCGTGAAGGTGCTTGAAGAGCTCGTGGTACGCGGCGCGGTTTCCCGGGGAGAGGTGTTGTCCGCCCAGTCCGAACTCGACAGTTTCAGGGCCGATCTGCTGGCGTTTGAACGACGCGAGCAACAAGCCAGTCAATCGCCCTTGAGTGATGAGCGAGATAAGGCACAGCGCAGTGCCGAGCAAGCATGGTTGCAGACGCGGCTTGCCGCGCTGCCGGTCGCGGCCGCGCAGAGCGGACGGGTGGCAGAAGTTTTGGTCAACCCTGGGGAAAACGTCGGCGCCGGCACCTTGCTGATGCGCATCGAGCAATTGGAAGATCCGCTGCTGTGGATTTATCTGGAGCCACTGAACATCAGCTACGCCGCCATTGGTCAGCCGTTGCGTGTACGCATGCCGGACGGCGAGTGGTTGACCGCCCACGTGGTTCAGGCGGTTGACAGCGCCGGACGTACGCCGACGGTGTTGCGCGGGCCGTTTGCCGCCAGCGAAATGGGCCTGCAGGTTGCCGCGCGGTTTGATCGACCTCTATCGCCACGCTGGCGAATCGATCAATTGCCATTGAATGTGCGCTTTCCCACTGACTGGAAAAAAATGCTCACTGACGGCCGTGAATTCATCGATGAAATAGGCGATTTCATCGCCATGGTTCGTCCCTCCGCCACCGAGCAAGAGAGAGAATAAGTCATGACTGAGCGAATTCTTGTGACGGGAGGGGCCGGCTTCATTGGCTCGCACCTGGTCGAAGCGCTGCTTGAAAAAGGCTATGGCGTGCGTGTTCTGGATGATCTATCCACGGGCAAATTATCTAACCTGCCGATTGATCGCTGCCATTTGACCCTGGTAGTGGGGGACGTCGCCGACGGGCCGACAGTGGCGAGGGCGATGAAAGATTGCAGCGCGGTGGTGCATCTGGCCGCGGTAGCTTCAGTGCAAGCATCGGTAGACGACCCGGTTGCGACCCATCAAAGTAATTTTGTCGGCACCTTGAACATTTGTGAGGCGATGCGCCAGGAAGGGGTAAAGAGGGTGGTTTTTGCCTCCAGTGCGGCGATCTATGGCAATAATGGCGAAGGCACCGCGATCACCGAGGACACTGCGAAAGAACCGCTGACCCCCTATGCCGCCGACAAACTGGCCAGCGAACACTTTCTGGATTTCTATCGTCGTCAACATCATCTTGAGCCGGTCATTCTGCGATTTTTCAATGTCTATGGTCCGCGCCAGGACCCTTCGTCGCCTTACTCCGGCGTGATCAGTATTTTCAGCGAGCGGGCGCAAAAAAAACTCCCGATCACCGTTTACGGCGATGGGGAGCAAACACGGGATTTCGTTTACGTAGACGACCTGGTCAAGATCCTCGTACAGGCTGTCGGTGATGTTCAACCCGGCAGTGACCCAGTCAATGTCGGGTTCAACCGTTCCACCAGCGTTAATGATCTGGCGTCGATGCTAGGCGAATTGCTCGGGCGGCCACTGACGTTGAACTACGACAAGCCGCGCAGCGGTGACATCAAGCATTCGCGCGCCGACAACAGCCGACTGCTCAAGCGGTTTGCCATGGCCCCGCCGACCGGTTTCGCCGAGGGGCTGGGACAATTGCTCAAAAGTATTGATGGCGACGGGCGTTAGCGGCGACTTCGGTCGCCAGCAAATGCTCGGCCAACATATCGTTGAGAAAGCGGAACTGATCGTTGAGCCCCACCACTTCGTTGTTGAAATGATTGCCGGCAGCTGGAATCAGCAAGTCTTCGAATTTTTCGTCGAACATCAGTGTCAACACCTTACGGGACTCGAATTGCTGCGAGTAGTAGTTGTTGCCGAACACCGGGAAGCTCACGGCCAGGGTGACTTCGTTGATCATGACGTGCGCTCCTCGGAGAGAACGAACCAGGCGAATACGCTCAACGTGGAGGCCGTCAGGGCCAGACAGGTCAGGAGATGGATCAGCATGATTCGAACCTCCGCTACAGGGTTTCGTGTGGGGTTGAAACTGATCCTACGCTGACGGTTTTGGAGCGGAAGGCATTCGTGGCGATGGTGAGTATCGATGGCAGTGATGGTCGGGCTTCGCCAGCAGGCTGGCTGCCACAGTAGTCCCTTGCAGGAGCCAACTGCTGTCGATGAAGGCATTCAGAACAACATCAACAACCAGCGGGCAAGGACTGCCACCTATACTCAAATCAAGGGTTTTTGAGCGTCGGGCATTTGGTTTGGCGCAGACTTTAGGGAACCGCGATCTTGAATCGGCGCTCGCTGATCGTCGTCATGCTGCTGCTGTTGGCGGGATGCGCCACAGCTCCGCGTGCGCCGGTGGAAGTGCCGCAGGTCATGATCTCGCCAAGTACCTGGCAACAAGTCGATCAGGAAATCGTCAGCGCATCGCAATCCGCCACCGAACAAACCAAAATCTACGCCCGTGGCGCCATGGATTACTGGCGCACGCGGGTCTATCAGTTGACCGAAGAAAACTTCATCCCCTGGTTCAGCAGCTATTGGACCCAGGAATGGCTGTCGATGAAGGTCAGTTGGTACACCATCAGCGCCAAGGGCGAGCGGGACACCTCGGAAAAGCGCCTGGCCGCTTACTTGCTGGAGAAATACCAGGAAAAGGTACTGGCTCCAGTGGCGGTGGAGATTGATCCGGATGCGATTCTCAGTCTGGCGTCGGCGTTTTACGTCGACATCCTCAGGGAAGAGTTGCAGAAAATCTCCCAGCGCCACGGCGTGCCGATGGCTCAACTCAATGGCCGGATCCAGAAGGTCCCGGCGATAGCCCTCGGGCCGCCATCGGCCCGGGATGCTTCGCTGTATCAGATCGTTCACGCCGAGACGTTGAACTCGCTGCCGGCCTATGCCGCGCTCATCGACAAGGTACACAAGGCCGGTGGCGAGAAAGGCGTCGATTCGACCGACACCGCCATGGCGCCGGTTGCCAAGCGTGCCAGTCAGCGAATCGAGGCGGAAATGGCCCCTCGCGGTGCGGCCAGTGCCGTGGCGGCGGCGGCGGGAAAACTCGCCGGTGGCTTGATTACCGTCGGTGTCGCGGGGATACGTGCGTTGATCCAGGCCAGCGACCGGCCGGACAGCGAGGCGCTGATTCGCAGCAGTCTGGGTAACACCTTCGACAAGGCCTGGACGAAGATGGTGCAAAGCCCGACCAGTGGCGTGATGGCCGGAACGTTGTACATGGCGGGGCAGATCGAAGGCAATCTGGCGCAAAGTGCGCAACCGCCGGTCGGTGTCAGCGTGGGAACTGTCGATTGGAGTCCGACCGAATCGACTAACCAGCAGATCAACCCATGAAGCAAGGAGATGACTCATGTCTTACATCGATGGTTTTGTCGCGGCGGTGCCTACCGCCAATCGCGAGCAATACAAAAAACACGCCGAAATCGCTGCGGCGGTTTTCAAGGAAAATGGCGCCTTGAGTGTGGTCGAATGCTGGGGCGAAGACGTGCCGCAAGGCACCGTCACCTCTTTTCCGATGGCGGTGAAACTCAAGGAAGGCGAAACCGTGGCATTCGGCTGGATCGTCTGGCCGGACAAGGACACCCGCAATGCCGGCATGGACAAAATGATGCAAGACCCGCGCATGAAACCGGACGTCAATCCGATGCCGTTCGATGGTCAAAGAATGATTTACGGTGGATTTGAACAGCTGCTTGAAGCCTGACAGCGTAACGCAGGATCACTCTGCCGCCGGGGTGATCCTGCAACTCTTGCGCCCGCGGATTTCATCGTCCGTCGGCCGTTCACGAATGAACTCGAAACGCGGTTCGCCTTCGCTGTAATGCACCAGCCAGCCCCATTCCAGCTCGAATTCGTCCTGCCCGGGCTTGGGTGGAGCGGCCCACCATGGTTCTTTGCTGAGGATCTGACGCATGGCCGCCTCCTGATGGTTCGCTTGCATGAACTATAACGTGCATGCCGTCATGCGCCAGAAACAGCCCGTCGGTTGTAGACTCAAGTGAGCCAGCCAGAGATCCCCCTGCATGAATGACGAATCCCGTGAGCCGTTCAAACGGCTGTTCTTTGCCTTGGACTGCGCGCCGGCACAACGCAAGGCCATCGCCCAATGGCGTGGCGCATTGCAATTGAGGAGTGGACGCCCGGTGCCGGCGGAGAACTTTCACCTGACCCTGAAATTTCTCGGTTCGATCGATAACGCGCGAATCGCTGATATCTGTGAGGCAGCCGCATCTGTGCGCACATCGGGCGCGCGACTGACGGTGGTGCTCGACCGATTGGATGTCTGGCGCAGGGCAGGGGCGCTGGTACTGGCGCCGGAACAGCCACCGCCGGCATTGTTGCGCCTGGTGTATGACCTGGAACAGGCCTTGTTGCCCTTTGGCCTGGAAGACGCCCCCCGGGAATTTCGCCCGCACCTGACCTTGGCCCGCGACTTTCGCGCACCCCTGCCCGAGGCCGTCACGGCGCCGGAATTTTTCCTGCGCGCCGAACGCTTCATCCTGTTCGAATCCCACAAGGGCCGCTATCGGGCACTGGCCGAATGGCCTCTGGGCACTGCCTGATCCCAAACAAAAAAAGGCGCCCGAGGGCGCCAAACTTCACCTTAACCGAGGAGCCAGGTGAGCGATGCAGCGGTGGTAAGGCGCTGCATGAAGGTAAACCTCGATCGTTATTTTCTTGATCGTTCCCACGCTCCGCGTGGGAATGTAGCCCGGGACGCTCCGCGTCCCTC
>NZ_RCNW01000424.1:0-21318 GCF_004307605.1 Pseudomonas sp. Sample_24 | reverse complement strand
CTCAACCACGATGCGGTTGGCGCCCTGACGCTGAACGATCGGTTCGGCAACACCCAGCTCGTTGACGCGGTTACGTACCGTGGTCAAGTTCTGCTTGATGGAGTATTCGCGGATTTCCGCCAGCTTGGCCGGGGTCATCGCCAGACGCAGCACCGGTTGGCCATTGAGGTCGGCCGGAACAATGTCGAAATCGTTGAAGTTCTTGCGAATGATCGAACGGGCCTGTTCGCGGGTCGCTTCATCACTGAAGCCCAGCTGAATGGCACCATCGAGTTGCGGCAGGCTGCGATAGCGCAGTTTCTCTTTACGCAACAGGCTCTTGACGTCGCCTTCGTAGACTTTCAGGCGTGCGTCGAGGGCTTTGTCCATGTCCACTTCCAGCAGGAAGTGCACACCACCGGACAAGTCCAGACCCAGCTTCATCGGGTGCGCGGCGAGGTTGCGCAGCCATTGCGGGGTGGTTTGTGCCAGGTTCAGCGCGACGACGTAGTCATCACCCAATGCCTTGCGCACGACGTCCTTGGCTGGCAACTGATCCTCAGCCTTGGTCAGGCGAATCAGCCCGCCCTTGCCACCGGCAGCCAGCGTGGCAGCCTTGACGTTGATCCCGGATTCCTTGAGCGCAGCGCTCACACGGTCCAGATCAGCCTGATTGACCTGCAGTGCTGTGCTGGCACCGCTGACCTGAATGGCCGGGTCATCAGGATAAAGATTGGGAGCGGAATAAATCAGACCGATCGCCAGCACCGCCAGGATCAGAATGTATTTCCACAGAGGGTATTTGTTCAGCATCACGCCGCCCGTTTATGACGCGGGGCGCCTTGCGCGCCCCGTCGATTGAAAATGAAGATGAAACTTAGATCGCTTTCAGCGTGCCTTTTGGCAGCGTGGCGGCGATGGCGCCTTTCTGGAATTTCATTTCGACGGTGTCGGAAACTTCCAGAACCACGAAATCATCAGCCACTTTGGTGATCTTGCCGGCGATACCGCCAGTGGTCACGACTTCGTCGCCTTTCTGCAGGCTGCTCAGCAGGTTTTTCTGCTCTTTGGCGCGCTTGGCCTGTGGACGCCAGATCATCAGGTAGAAGATGACCAGGAAGCCGACCAGGAAAATCCACTCGAAACCGCCGCCCATTGGGGCTGCCGCAGGTGCAGCAGCGTCAGCCATGGCATTAGAGATAAAAAAGCTCATTTAGCACTCCAGTTGCAAATGTTGAATCTTGGGGTCAGAAAACTCAGTCCAAAGGCGGAACAGGTAACCCGCGTTTGGCGTAGAAGGCATCGACAAAGGCGGCCAATGTACCCTGTTGAATAGCCTCGCGCAAACCAGCCATAAGCACTTGATAATGACGCAAGTTATGGATGGTATTAAGCATGCTTCCCAGCATTTCGCCGCACTTGTCCAGGTGATGCAGATAAGCGCGGGAGAAGTTCTGGCAGGTATAGCAATCGCAGGTCGGATCGAGCGGCGAATCATCATGGCGATGGAACGCGTTACGGATCTTCAGCACGCCAGTATCAATGAACAGATGCCCATTGCGGGCATTACGGGTTGGCATCACGCAATCGAACATGTCCACACCGCGGCGCACACCCTCAACCAAGTCTTCGGGTTTGCCAACGCCCATAAGGTAACGAGGTTTGTCAGCCGGCATCATGCCCGGCAGATAATCCAGCACCTTGATCATTTCATGCTTGGGCTCGCCCACCGACAGACCGCCAATGGCCAGGCCGTCGAAGCCGATCTTGTCGAGGCCTTCCAGGGAGCGCATGCGCAAATCCTGGTGCATGCCGCCCTGAACGATACCGAACAGCGCCGCCGTGTTGTCGCCGTGGGCGTTTTTCGAGCGCTGAGCCCAACGCAATGACAATTCCATGGAAATACGGGCGACGTCTTCGTCAGCCGGGTACGGCGTGCATTCGTCGAAAATCATCACGATGTCGGAGCCCAGGTCGCGCTGGACCTGCATCGACTCTTCCGGGCCCATGAACACCTTGGCGCCGTCGACCGGGGAAGCGAAGGTCACGCCCTCCTCCTTGATCTTGCGCATGGCACCCAGGCTGAACACCTGGAAACCGCCGGAGTCGGTCAGGATCGGGCCTTTCCACTGCATGAAATCGTGCAGGTCGCCGTGCTTCTTGATCACTTCCGTGCCCGGGCGCAGCCACAGGTGGAACGTGTTGCCCAGAATGATCTCGGCACCGGTCGCCTCGATATCCCGTGGCAGCATGCCCTTGACCGTGCCATACGTGCCCACTGGCATGAAAGCCGGGGTCTCGACGGTACCGCGCGGGAAGGTCAAGCGACCACGACGAGCCTTGCCATCAGTGGCCAGCAGCTCGAAAGACATACGACAGGTGCGACTCATACTGTTTCCTCTGGGCCCGATTCTTTAGGGGCAGTCGGCGCAGGATTACGCGTGATGAACATCGCATCACCGTAGCTGAAAAAGCGGTATCCATTGTCGACAGCAGCCTTGTAGGCGGCCATGGTCTCGGGATAACCGGCGAACGCCGAAACCAGCATCAACAGCGTGGATTCGGGCAAATGGAAGTTGGTGACCAAGGCATCGACCACATGAAACGGCCGGCCAGGGTAAATGAAAATATCTGTATCGCCGCTGAACGGCTTGAGCACGCCATCGCGCGCGGCACTTTCCAGCGAGCGCACACTGGTGGTCCCCACCGCCACCACACGACCGCCACGAGCACGGCAGGCGGCAACCGCATCGACCACGTCCTGGCCGACTTCCAACCATTCGCTGTGCATGTGGTGGTCTTCGATCTTCTCCACGCGCACCGGCTGGAACGTACCTGCGCCGACGTGCAAGGTCACGAACGCCGTCTCGACGCCCTTGGCGGCAATCGCCTCCATCAGCACCTGATCGAAATGCAGCCCCGCCGTCGGCGCCGCCACCGCGCCCAAACGCTCGGCGTAGACGGTCTGGTAACGCTCGCGGTCGGCGCCTTCGTCCGGGCGGTCTATATAAGGAGGCAACGGCATGTGCCCGACGCGGTCGAGCAGCGGCAACACTTCTTCAGCAAAGCCCAGCTCGAACAACGCATCGTGCCGCGCCAGCATCTCGGCCTCGCCACCGCCGTCGATCAGGATCTTCGACCCAGGCTTGGGCGACTTGCTGGAACGCACATGGGCCAGCACGCGATGACTGTCCAGCACCCGCTCCACCAGGATTTCCAGCTTGCCGCCGGAAGCCTTCTGGCCAAACAGCCGCGCCGGAATCACCCGGGTATTGTTGAACACCATCAAATCGCCCGGGCGCAAATGCTCAAGCAAATCAGTGAATTGACGGTGTGCCAGGGCGCCGCTGACCCCATCCAGGGTCAACAGACGACTATTGCGACGCTCGGCCAAAGGATGGCGGGCAATCAGCGAATCAGGGAGCTCGAAAGTAAAGTCAGCAACGCGCATGATGGGGTTCGTCTAGCAGGGCCGGGAAGTCTAGCGGAATTATCAAAAATTCTCCATGTACCTGATTGACCAGCGGTTATCTCATCTCTATACTTCGCCGCCATTGAGCCCTGATGGCGGAATTGGTAGACGCGGCGGATTCAAAATCCGTTTTCGAAAGGAGTGGGAGTTCGAGTCTCCCTCGGGGCACCATATAGCAGTATCTGAGAGTCTCTACCAGCCTCTCAGACCCAGAGAAACCGGCCACTTGGCCGGTTTTTTTGTGCCTGTCTGTCTACCCCTGTATCCCCTTATCCGTTGTATCCCTGTATCCCTGCTTGTATCCTGAGAAAAATACCGAACTTTGGGATACAAGGATGAAGCGCGCAGACATCAAGCGCCGCCCTCTCGCTGACACGACACTTGCGGGATTGGAGCCGGAATCAAAGGAATACCGGGAGCTGGACGGAAACGGCCTCTACTTCAGGGTCAAACCTGATGGTGGTAAATCATGGCAGCTCCGCTACAAACGCCCGGCAGGCAATTGGGCTTGGATGGGGCTCGGGGGGTACCCGGAAGTAAGCGGTGCATTGGCACGGGACAAAGCTGCCGAACTACGCAAGGTAGTTAGCAGCGGGGCCGATCCTCTCGAACAGAAACGCTCTGCTAAAGCTGCCATTGACGCTGCCAGGACTCGGACCTTCCGAGCTGCTGCGGAAGCTTGGCTCAAGGCCAAAGAAGAAAAGGGCCTCGCTCCCTCCACTCTTAACAAAATCCGCACTTACCTCGACAAGGACATCCTCCCGGCATTGGGAGATAAGCCCCTCGACGAAATCACCCGTACCGACTGCGCAGAACTCCAGGCATCCCTCGAAGCGCGAAACGCACACAACGTGGCGGAAAAGTGCCGCACCTGGATCAATCAGATCTTCGGCCGAGCCATCGGCTTAGGGCTCACCGAAAACGATCCGGGCAGTCGCCTCCGTGACATTGCAGCCCAAGCCCCCAAGACTCAGCAGCATCCACACCTGTTGGAACCTGAGCTGGCTGAATTCCTCCACGCACTCAAAAACACACCGAGCAGACTGACAGCCCGCACCGCCGCTTGGCTTTGTGTCTGGACAGCATCGCGCCCTGGCATGGTCCGCTTGGCTGAGTGGAAAGAGTTCGACCTTGAGAAAGCCATTTGGACTACGCCTGCCGCCAAGATGAAAATGCGTCGGGATTTTGTATGCCCCCTTCCCCATCAAGCTGTTACCGCTCTGAAGGATCTGTACTGCTTAACAGGACGGAGTCGCTGGCTTTTCCCCGGCGTAGGAGCCAAGAACCCAACTATTAGTGAAAACACAATCAACAAAGTCTTTGCCACCATCGGCTACAAGGGACGCCTCGTTGGACACGGTACTCGGCACACCGCAAGCACGTTGCTTCGAGAACATGGCTGGCCGAAGGAGCATGTTGAAGCGCAGCTGGCTCACAAAGAGGAAGGCATCTCAGGGGTATACAACAAGGCCCAATACCTTGAGCAACGCGTAACGATGATGCAGTGGTATGCCGATCATCTTGATGGACTTGCAGCTGGCAATGTAGTGCAAGCCCAGTTTGGAAAGGCGGTATGAGATCACTTACCCAGGCTATCTCTAAAACCGGTGTAACGGGTGTTACTCGTGTAACGAGTCTATTCAACCCATTGAAAATATTAGATTTTTTTAAAGTTACACCGAATCCGAGCTCAACAAACTCCGCGTGTAACGCTGCTGACGCGTGTAACCGTCATAGAACCACAAGCTCCCTGCTGGCAGCTGTTTTGCCAGATACACCTCGCTGGGGCAGTACGCACGGTACGGGGCGAGGGGTATCTTAATGAACAGGAAACTTGGCACCGAAGCTTTAGAGCTTGAGATTGCCGGAGTAGACGTTGGCTGCCTGCTTTGGGATCTTGATGAGGTCGAACTCGCTGTCCGTGAGTTGGCGCTATACAGCCAATTCTCCGAGCACTTCCGTGATGCGTTTACCTGCATCCACAATGCAACATCGTTCTGGCTCGAGGACGGCCAATACGCTGACTGCGCTGAATCAGCGACAAAGACAATGTTTCGACTTCGCGACCCTATTGAAGAGCATTTCTACTTTTCCGAACCGACCTCACTGCCCAGAGTCGTTCGCCGCTTCCTTGGCATTGATCATCCCGCAAGCGACACACAACTCGTAGCGACTTATGCGCTTATTCAAGCTGTGCAGGCGGTTGAAGTCCTTGCGAACTGGCTATTCGACCTAGAACGCTCCCTCTACGATCTGGATCTAGATCTGGTGGAGCAGCTCAGACAGACCGACCCCAAACAATACCTCCTCCTCATTCAGAGTGAACGAAAGCGAAAGAGCGACTTCGAAATCGATGCACGAGAGGAGTTTGCTGATTTCAATGGCGAGGCCTCCAAGATTTTGATGCTTGCTTCACTTTATCAACAAGCGGACTGGGCGGACATTTCGCGCAACGACTTTAGCGCATCAGGTTTTCTGCGAAGAGCGCTGGAAAATGCTTTTGCCGCAAAAGCGTCGGAAAAGGGCAAAGCGGCCGGAAAGGCTAACTCCAAGCCAGGCACAATCAAGCAAGAGAACACCAAGAAGCTTTTTGAGGACATAAGCAAAGCGGCAAAAAGCCAAATCTCTGCCGACCCCAACATAACGGAAACTGAATTAGTCAAAGCGCTAGTCGACCTGGGCAAGGCATCTGCCCCGACCGTAAGAAAATACCTGAGAAAAGGTAAGTTTCTCCCTAGATAAATTTTCGCTGTACCGACGAAAAGCAAACCATGTTTGCTTTTTTTTCGTCTTTTAGTCTGCGCCTGTCTCTCACCTTACAGGCACGACTATGTCTAACTCCCGCGCGTCAACAATCAACCAAATTCCTTATCGTGACCCCGCGACAACCTTGATCAGAATCTCCGAAGTCATGGCTATCGTTGGCCTGGCACGCCCCACTATTTACAAGCTAATGCAGTGCCCAAAGAGCGGCTTTCCACGCCCTGTAAAACTGAGCACAAGCACCGCACGCGGAGCTCCAGTGGCGTGGGTTCTTTCCGAAATCCAAGCATGGGCACGCAGCCGCATTGAGGCGCGTGATCAGGTGGCCGCATGAATCGCAAGATCGCAGAGAAAGCTTTGATGCATCCGTTTTCAGTGTTGCGCCAGATCGGGTTTTCACCTCGCCTGATGCAGCGCCTCGAGCGCTATCGCAGCCAGCAGGACAGAAAAGGCCGCGTGGTCGGCGTACTCAGCTGGGCCGACGGCACCTGGTGCGCCCTCTCCCTCCACTGCGAAAAGACCGGTGCAGTGATCGTCGACGAAGGCCAGCAAACACAAGCCTACGAAGACGCCCGCTCCATGCTGAGCGGTGGATTCCTGCCTCTTCTATCCCTGCGCTGGGAAACCCATGCCTGAAACGAAAACGCCTCCGGGGGCGATCCGGAGGCGTTGAGGTAAATCTACATGCACGATCAATTTATGCCGCACCTGAAAAATCTGCAAGCCATCAGTGCAGTTGCACTTTCGAAAAACGGGCGTTACTCTCTGGTCGTCGCTGCAAATTCAGTGACCGACCTTGGCCGGTCGAACAACTCAAGGCGCACAAGCGCCCCCCATACGATTGCAGGCGCTTTTTTTGTGCCCGCAGTTTCGTTTTATGGCGGCTGTGCGTGGGACACCTTCGGGTGTGCCGGGTGCCTTGAGTCCCGGTCGGCCAACCCGCGTACAGTCGTCACCATTCCTTGCTTGGCCGCAAGCGGTGACGGCTCCTCAACTCAAGGAGCAACAACCGATGCACGCCCTGAATCCGTCCAAAATTCGCGCCGCTGCACACCGTGCAATGGCTCTCGCCGCGTTACACGCCAACTCCAGCCTCGCAACACGCCTCACCCGCTACAACGACCACATGACCAAAGCCCGCGCTCTCGAAGCCGCAGGCGGTGCCCAATGAACAACCCGCTGAGTTGTGCCCTGCCCGAAGACCTGCTGTGCGTCAGCAAAACCGTCGAAGCCGGTGTACCTATCGACGCCATCACCTGCGCCATTGAACGCGCCGACTCGGTACTGACGCTGCTGGAGGATCACTTTGAAAACGAATCCTCGCGCCTCGCTAACCACGTCATAGCCGCTGTTCTTTGGGACGTGCGCGGCACCCTCGGCCTGATCAAGACGCTCGCCTTGCACGGCGACACCACCTCGACTCCTGCTCTGCAGAAAGGCGGTGCGCTATGAGCACTTCCACAACCCTTGGCCACGCCACCTTTTCCCGCGTCAACGCTACCGATTTAAAACTGTTTCGGGTGAACGCCGGAGCTCCAGTCGAGGATGCACTTGAGATGGTGTCGCTACTGCAGCATCACGCCAACCAGCTCACTTTCGACGCTGCAATGAGCGAACAGGGTGATCGTTTCAGTTGGCCAGCCCTGTACCTGGGCGAGATGGCCAAAGCGCTGATCGATGACATCAACGACGCACTGTTTCTGCAGAGGGCTGATATATGAGCCAACGCCCGAACAGCACCGCAAAACGTCCGAGCTTTGCCGATGTGAAAGCAGTCGCGCTGAAAGACATTGATCGTGTCCTTTCGTACTGGCTGCCCAACGGCAAGCGCGTCGACGGCGGTAAGGAATACACCGCTCCGAATCCAACCCGCAGCGACAAACGCGCAGGCTCGCTGAAAATCAATTTGAGCAAGGGCACTTGGGCCGATTTCGCCACCGGCGACAAGGGCGGCGACCTGATTGATCTGGTGCGCTATTTGGACGGCGGCACTGATGCTGAAGCCTGCAACAAGCTGGCTGACTGGCTGAATGTTGCGCCCGGTGCCGCCAATACGAAGGCCGCGCCGAGCAAGCCCAAGACGCCGACATGGAACGCCATCCAGCCGATCCCGACCGAGGCCATGAACAAGTGCCCGGCCAAGCACCGTGAACACGGTGCGCCGTCCAAGGTGTGGATCTATCGTGATGCGCAAGGCCAGCCGCTTATGGCGCTGTATCGCTTCGACCTCACGCCCGATGAGGACGGTAAGCCGAAAAAGGTTTTTGCACCACTTACATGGTGCGAGCGCACCGATGGCCAAACCAAGCAATGGCGCTGGCAGGGGCTGCCGGATCCACGTCCGCTTTTGCGACTTGATGAACTGACTCAACGTAGTGATGCACCGGTAGTTTTGTGCGAAGGCGAGAAAGCTGCCGACGCTGCCGCCGAACTGCTGCCGAGCCATGTGGCCAGCTGCTGGCCGAACGGTTCCAACTCTTGGCATAAAACCGACCTGACGCCGCTCCAAGGCCGCGATGTTGTGTTGTGGCCGGACAACGACGACACCGGCAAAGCCTGCATGGAAGCCGTTGCCGAGAAGCTGCGCGAAATCGGCGCCGACTCAGTTCGGGTTATCGAACTGGAAGTGTTCAAGCGCAAGCCCATGCTGAAGAACGACCACGCCGCTTTTGCCAAAGGTGGTCAATGGGACGACGGCGACGATGCTGCCGATGCGCTGAACAAAGGCTGGACTGCTTCCCACTTCGTCGAGCTGGAAAGCAGCGGCGAGCTGTTCGGCGTGATCGAGCAGAAGGCAGTTGCTAATTCGGTAAAACCTGAGCTGGAGCCGAAGCCCAAAGCACCTGCCAAACGTCCTGCCAAATCGAAAAACGACCTGATGCCGGGTGGCTTTCGCCTGACATCCGAGGGCGTGTTTTATGCCGGCGACGATGGTGAAGCGCGCCCGGTGTGTTCGTTTCTGGCGATTCTTGCGCGTACCCGTGATGAGAAGGGCCA
This sequence comes from Pseudomonas sp. Sample_24, assembly GCF_004307605.1. Taxonomy (NCBI): domain Bacteria; kingdom Pseudomonadati; phylum Pseudomonadota; class Gammaproteobacteria; order Pseudomonadales; family Pseudomonadaceae; genus Pseudomonas; species Pseudomonas sp. Sample_24. Next base: position 12,107 of record NZ_RCNW01000424.1, on the reverse strand, counting down.
CAACTGGGGTTTGCTGGTCGAGTTCGATGATCCCGACGGCACCAAGAAACGCTGGAACATTCCGGCGCGCACCATGACCGGTGATTTCGGCAAGGACGTATTGGGTCCATTGGTAGACATGGGCCTGCGCCTCGCCGGTAGCCGTTCGGGACGCAACGCCCGCAATGACCTGCAGAGTTATCTCGGCGGCTTTGACAGCGCGCAACGTGCTCGGCTGGTCACTCGCTTGGGCTGGCATGACAGCGCCTTTCTACTGCCAGAGCAGCAGGTCGGCACGCATAGCGAACACCTGCATTTTTACGAGGCCGGCGCACAACTGCCCCCCATCAGTGAAGCGGGCACGCTCGAACAATGGCAACAGCAGATCGGCGCACTGTGCGTCGGCAACCACCGCTTGGCGTTTGTCGTCGGCGTGGCCTTCGCGGGTCCGCTGCTGCACATGCTGGGCCATGAGTCGGGTGGCTTTCATCTGTACGGCGACAGCTCGGGCGGCAAGACCACTCACCTGCAGGTTGCAGCCTCGATCTACGGCGGACCGCGCTTGGTCCGCTCATGGCGCTCCACCGACAACGCGCTGGAATCCATTGCCGCCGCGCATTCCGACGGCCTCCTGGTACTGGACGAAATCGGCATGTGTGATCCGCGCATCATCGGAGAGACGGTTTACATGCTCGGTAACGGCACCGGCAAGGCCCGCGCCAATGACCGGGGCCAAGCTGGCCGACAGGTGCAGGAGTGGCGTTTGCTCTTTCTCTCCACTGGCGAGAAGACTTTGGCGCAGCACATGGCCGAAGCCAACAAGGAACTGAAAGCGGGCATGGAGGTGCGCATGCTCGCCGTTCCGGCCGATGCCAGCAAAGGCCTCGGCATGTTCGACACGCTCAACGGTTTCGAGGATGCGGCAGCGCTTTCCGATGCGCTCAAAGCCCGCGTAGCGAAATACTACGGCACCCCGCTCACTGCATTTCTGACGGCGCTGTGCGAACCCGGTAAACGCCACGGCTGGGCGGCGATCCTGCGCCGAACGCTAGAAGGCTTTATCGCTAAATCGCTTCCTGCATCCGCGAGTGGGCAGGCGCACCGTGCCGCCGCTCGTTTCGGTCTCGCGGCAGCCGCAGGCGAGTTGGCCACCGCTATGGGTATCACCGGCTGGCCGGACGGGACCGCCACCAAAGCCGCTCGCGTGTGCCTGAGTGCATGGCTAAACGAACGTGGCGGCGCCGGTAATTTCGAGGGCGATGCGATCTCGGCGAGGCTGCGTCAGTTCATCGAGCGCTTCGGCGAAAGCCGCTTCACCCGTTGGGAATCGACTGCTGCCAAGATCGACGAACACGGCCCGCGCACGATCGACCGCCTCGGCTTTCGCAAGACGCTGGAGCACGGCATGGGCGACACCCTGCACACCACAAATACCTACTACGTGCTGACCGAGGCTTGGCGCTCGGAGATTTTCCGGGGCATGAACCTTACTGCAGTAAACAAGGAACTCTTGCAACGCGGTGTGCTGGAGCCGAGCAGCGACGGCAAGGCATCAAGTCTGGTGCGGTTGCCCGGCTTAGGCCAACAGCGCTGCTACATCGTGAAGACGATTCCGGGAACGGATGAGAGCGAGGCTCGGGCTGCCTGAGGGCATCCCCGCTGATTGAGGTAGCGCCGGCTGATTCCCGGCCTCGCCAGCCGCTCATTCAACCCAAACCCCATTTGAAGGAACAAGACAGATGAACGAATTCCACGCTTCTACCGAACAACACGAACTGCTGGCCAGTGACTTGGGCTGCAGCGAGACCTCCGTGCTGACACCGCCGAATTCGGACAGCATTCCGGTAATCGCTAACTGCGAGAAGAAGCAACGGCTGATCGACGAGATCGACCAACTGACCACCCGCCGTGATAAATATTTGAGGGCGGCTGCTGAGCAATACGCCGAGATGGCACCGTTGGAAGCCTTACTGGAGGGCGATGAAAAATTAGACGCGGATCGGCTGCGTGAAGTCCGCAGTGAGTACAACACTCTGAAACTTCCGTACGACTCTAATAAACACCATGCCTGGATCTTAGATGCTCAGATCACACGACGTGAGCAACTACTCAACCACGAAACCTTGATGGCCGGTTACACCGAATCGATGGGGAACTGGAAAGCCGACGAGCAAGAGCTCAACGAAAAACGCGAGAGCCTCAGCACCCGTTTGGAGCAGATCCAGCGGCAAGCGGTAGAAGACTTGGCCAAGGCCCGGCAGGTCGAAACTGATGCAGCCACCGCCTACGCACAGGCAGTGGCTTGGGGCGACATCGAGGGCGAAAAGAACGCCAGTGCAGACGCGCAAAAGGCTGCGAAAAACCTTACGACGGCCATCGAACACAATCGTCGCCAGCACCTCATCATTGCCGCACTGGAGCAGGAGCTGGTCATCGTCGACGAGCACATTGCCGAGGCGCAAAGGGAACACCTTGCCATCCAGAGAACAGCCTTGTTGCTGGCCGAAAAGGTACTGGAAGAACAGTGGAACGAAAAAGCTCAGGCACTGATGGATATGGGCGCCAAGCTGTGGGCTGCCCAACGTCTGCTGGGGGGAGATCAACTCAGCCTGAGAAGGATGGTGCTGCCTAAAGAAGGTGAAGGCTTCGACACGTGGGGTAGTAGTGAGCTCGCTGACCGCTCATACAAGTTCACCGTAGAAGACATCCTCTCGCTGTAACGCACTGAGCCACCTGAAACAGCCTGCGCACGCGGGCTGTTTATAACTCCATCGGGACGAAGACCATGATCAATCAAATCCAAAGCAGCGCGAGCTGGAGCGACACCTTGAAAGCTCGCAAGGAGCACTTGACCGCTTTGCTGAAAATTGTCGACATCAAAACCGGAAAGACCACAACGGTCCAGACCCTCACCGTCAATCTGATCAAGAAAGAAATGAGCTATGTGGAAAGTAAGTTGAAAGGCCGGCCGTAACGATGAACTTGTAAGCCGCACTGCTATTCAGATAGATATCTTCATAACACACATCAGGAAGACCCAATGTCGAAACTTGCCGAATACCGTCAGCTAGAAAAACACTTGGCCGAACAGCTCCAGGCGCTGGAAGCATTGAAGGGCGACGGAGCACTGAAAAAAGAGATCGAGTTTGAAACCAAGCTCCGTGAATTACTCGCCCAGTACGGCTTCAGCCTCAAGCACATCGTCAACGTGCTAGACCCACAGAGCAGCGCACGCAGCCAAGCACCCGTTCAAACAACTGGCAAACGCAAACCTCGCGAGCTGAAGACATACAAGAATCCTCACACTGGCGAAGTGGTCGAAACCAAAGGCGGCAATAACAAAACGCTAAAGGAGTGGAAAACCAAGCACGGTTCCGATGAGGTTGAAAGCTGGTTGAAAAAGTAAGATCGCTGCACCTGAAAAAGGGCCCAGATGGGCCCTTTTTGTAGTTTTCGTATTCCTGATTTACCTACAACATCAGGGTCCTGCTGGAAAGCAGCACTATGGGGCTCCGCTGAATAACCACACCTGTCGCAGCAAAACCGGCCATTCCACCAAAATCCAGCCTCCGTATTTACAACCGTTACAGCCTAGGCGACGCCCTCCGCGTGACTGGCATAACCTGGAGGTTGACCCGGAGCACAGTTCGGCTGATAGCTGCCCTTCACGAACGTCTTCTATCGGCCAAAAAGAGTCGTTCTAATGCGTTGAGATCAGAGGCGCTTCTGAGGGCGATAGCACTTGCCAAAATGTTATTCCCCTGTCCAAGCATCCAGCGTGGATGGAATGCCAGTAGCAGAAGTGGATTTAGCCATAGTAGCGTTGCGCCTCTACGACCCCGATCGGGTGAACGTGTAACGGAGCAGTGAAATGGATTTTGTAGAACGCTTGAACGCAATGTCAGCGAAGGTCAATCAGCTAGCGTCGACTATACAAACGGAGGAAGCAACGAAAACTGCTTTCGTCATGCCGTTCATTCATACCGTGCTGGGCTATGATGTATTCGACCCTTCCGAAGTCGTTCCCGAATACGTCTGTGATGTGGGCACGAAAAAAGGAGAAAAGATTGATTACGCGATTTTGAAAGATGGCCAAATCCAGATATTGATCGAAACAAAAAAAGTCGGCGAGCCGCTCAATATCAACCATGCGAGCCAACTCTTCCGATACTTTCATGTCACCACTGCACGAATTTCCATTCTTACAAATGGCAGGTTTTATCGGTTCTACACCGATCTTGATGCACCAAACAAAATGGATGAAAAGCCGTTCCTAGAGATCGACCTGCTTAATATTGATGAGCACGTAACCCCTGAACTTCAAAAGCTTACGAAGTCCGCTTTCGACGTTGATTCGATCATCAATGCCGCAGGCGAACTGAAGTACGTGGGAAACATAAAAAAGGAAATGGCTAAGCAGTTCACACAACCTGATGATGATTTCGTTCGCTTCTTCGCATCGCGAGTATACGAAGGGGTCATAACCCAAAAAGTTCGAGATCAGTTTACTCTGCTTACAAGGAAAGCCGCAGCTCAGTTTCTCAGTGACCAAATCAACGACAGGTTGAAGTCAGCGATGAGCAAAGCCACATTTCCCACGCCCGCTGAGTCGGTCGTCGCTGAAAATCAGGCTGAAGCCCAAGAAGAGCCTGAAGATCGTATTCTGACTACGATGGAGGAGCTGGAAGGTTTTCATATAATCAAAGCGATTGTCCGGACCGTCATAGATGCAAAGCGCATAGCCAGCAGAGACACCCAGAGCTACTTCGGTATACTTCTAGACGACAACAACCGCAAACCTATCGCGAGACTCCACTTCAATCGCAGCCAAAAATATCTTGGAATTTTTGACAAAGACAAAGTCGAAACGCGCCACCCTATCAACTCACTCGACGAGATCTATGAGTTTTCAGCCTCACTAAAAGAGACGATATCTTTTTACCAAGAAGCCTGAGCAAGGACTTCCCAGCCCTTTGCCTACAGGCCCAGGGACTGGGATTACGCTAATCTCCGGCCAATAGCTGCTTTGGGTGACTGCCAGCTTTCGGCCAAAGCTGCCACTCACGAGAAGTGGCACTGGCGGAGTGCTAAGTATCAAAAATAGAACTTCAAAGCTTATATAAATTAACGGATTTAAGAATTTAAGTAGGGAGTTGAATTGTATATATCTATTGAGCAATCCCAAGAGCTTGACCGAATTGTGAAAAGCACAGAAGTCGCGCTACGAAGCTTCGTGTCTGATGCGCTAATTAAAAATTACAATGATGCGACATCTTTTAAGATAGCATTAAAATCAATATCTATATCAGACAAGCTAATTTATTCAAAGCGATTCGATGCCAAGCTGAAAGCCTTCACTTCGAAACATAAAGAAATATTTGAGCTAATTCGCGATTGCAAAGCCGCTCTTGACAGTCGGAGCTACAATAATGATGTGCCTTATGTTTCAGAGATAATAGATTTACTTTTAATTTTTTTCAATGCGCACTTTTCTGATAAGGATATCGTCAAGGAGTTTAGTTCGATTGAGGAGTTTCATTACTGCTGCACCCTGTATCATAAGCTTAGGAATAATTTATCTCATCCCGCATCACACCCAACAACAATTTTGGACGCCAATAAGGTTGTCTACTTTATCGAAAATTTGTTGGCAACACTTGATCAAAAATATTTTTGGTATGCGACGAGAGAAAATATTGGCAAAGATATACAACGCTATAATGGAATAAATCTAGGCACGCTGCCGAGGCATCATAATTTAAATTTCGCGAGCTCAACGCACAAACGGCTTCTCTGTAGAGAAACCATTATTAAGAATTTGTATGAATCATTGTTAGGCGATGATATTCGTCAGAGACTAGCAGGCTCGATTGTTCTGTACGGTTACGGCGGCGTTGGTAAAACTGCGATAACCACTGAATTTTTGTATCGACTGTTGAGAGATAAGCGGGACGGCAAACACCCAGATATTGAATATCTTTTGTTTTTTTCTAGCAAAGACGAATATTTGAAAGAGAACAAAACTACGGGAGAACTCTATATTGATACTGCCAAACCCGAGTTCTCTACCCTGGCAGATCTTAAAGCATTAATATGCAAATGCCTAGGTTTACAGGACATTTCTAGCATGTCAGATTATCCTGGGAGAGGCATAATCGCAATTGACAACATTGAAAATATCGACGGTGATGAAAAACTAAAAATTCTTGAATTTATAAGGTCTTTACCAAGGACGGTACAGTTCATCGTAACCTCTCGAGGGGAGGAGGCGTGTGAAGAAAAAATTCACATTGAAGAATTTAGCAACAATGACACAGGAGTCCAGTTTGTAGAAGAGATAATTGAGTCGGAAGGACTCAACTTAGAAATATCCAAGAGCACCGCAGAGCAGATAATTAATGCAACCAAGGGCAATGCATTAATAATCGTCCAAACTTTGAATATAATCGATCGAGGAGTCTCCACGTTCGATGAGATCACACGCTCACTTGAAAGCATGCGATCTAAAAATTCAGAAATGATTGCAAACTTCATGTACAAAAATACGTTTGATGATGCTCTGAAGCACTTGTCATCCAAAGGTTATCCTGTAAATGAAATCATGCAAGTGATTTCTTTATATGACGAGAGAATCGAACTTTACTCGATAAGTAAACTTTCGAAGCTTGAGATTGCAGATGCAGAGCGAATCTGCAATTATCTTTTGGAGCGACTCGTCTTGAAAAAATCCGGCGAGTACTATGAACTTAACGAATTTGCCAAAAGATTTGTATTTATTAAGTTGCTTCCTGATCGGATAGAACTAAATAAATTAAGAGATAAAATAAAGAATCATAAAGAAAGGATGAAGCTCAAACTTGCCGAACTTGAAGACACACTAAACGCTAACTCAGCTCTTCACAGAAATGTGAACGAATGGCAACCCAAAAACTACATCGACAAAATCGTAATTGCAGAATTATTTTCGCTGTATGGCGATGCTATAAAGTGTGTAGGGAGAAATGACAAAAGAGCTTATGAGAAGTATTTGAAAGAATTTGATGAGCATTCATTTATAACAAACCACCCTTACGTTCCTCTGCAAAAAGCGCGATTGCTAAAGGAGGGTATGTTTAAGTTTCATCGCGGCGACAACAGTATTCTCCAAGAAGTTGAGAGGCTGTACGAGGAAGCGGTGGAATCGATTGAATATGATTATCGATACTTGATCGGAAGTATTGCGCACGCATCGCTACTAATGCTATTTGGTATTTTTCTCTGTCAGCACTTAAAAGAACCTAGCCGCGCGATTCGTTTTTTGGAGGATGCAAAGAAGTTTCACGGAGGTAACAAGGGCAAGGGCTGGTTTATAGTCTGTAACTACTTGTCCTCTTCATATGAGAAAATGTATTCGCAAACTAAGGACAACGCGTATAAAGATCTATTGAGGAAATTAGTAAAGGAGGTTTTGTCGCTGGGTGGTAGTGGTTCAAGCGGGAGTTTCAGTATTGAGACTTATAAGAGAAAATACTCAACCTGGTTAGGTTAGTTTCGTCACAGCCTATTGCCACAACTCAAGAGGGGTGTTTATTGCTCGCCCCTCTCATTTCGAGCAGTCCAAGTGCATAGCGCTATTTAAGTCCCAGAATTGCGCCCGCTTCGCCCCGCGAGCGGAACTGCCCGGCGTCCGGTTCGACCCAACCTAGCTCCCAAAGCAGCGTGTCCAGGTACACGACGGGAAGGAAGAGGCGCTTGCCCAAAGCGCGGGCTGGGGTGGATTTGCCGCTACCGGCATTGCCAAGAATTACAATCCGTTGAATGGGGATTTCCTGTCGCGAAAATATCGCCAACTTTTCATGGTTTGAATGGCCAGGTAAAGTCATTGCTGTTTTGGACGTCAGCTTTTGGCCGATTATTGCCGTTCGCAACTGGCGGCTTTTGGTAGTTTTGTGCCCCCGTTGAGAGGCAGAAATCGGTCAAAAGGGGACATTTATATTATTGAAATTCTGGTGCGAGAACACCGAAGGGATCCAACTGTTCAAACGGTGAAAATGCGATCACTCGATTTCTATTTCAGGTCCGTAGCTCAATGTATCTATTAAGCGCAGCGCTTTTCGTGCCGCAGTTTGAGCCTGCACTAGAGTGTTATCGTTAATAATTCCAACCAAAAATGTAACGTCTTCAGGGTCGCCCGCAGCCTCTGCTAGCAGTCTTGCCCAATAAGGTTTTGCTATTCCCGATACCCCGTTTAAGATTGTTAAGAAATGCTCGCCGATTGCTAGTTCATCGTCAACGATACTCCGCAGCGCAAGATCTGCTTCATATGACAATTGCCTAGTAGATCCTTCACTTCGCTCAGCAGCAATGATTAGGCGTGCCCGTCCTTCTGACGCTAGGGTATATGCTAAACGCGTATCAATGGCTATATTTGATTCGCGGGGCAAAGTAGTCGCAGTTCTTATCGAATCGATTGCTTGTAGCACCTCAAATTTTTGAGAACGGAATCTTGTGCGAGTAGAAATATCGAAGACCCTATTGAGTTGACCTCGAAGTTGACCTAAGTCCTCAGTCATCCGCACCAAAAACCAGAAAGGGCGGGGAGTGCCAATTTGATCAAGTGCTGCGGCAATGAAAGGCCATGCGTCCTGAGCAAAAATTTGCTCGCGACCAAGTAGATTGAGTATTTGACGGGGTCCTAGGATGCATAAATCTAGAACGAAGTCATCGGGGGGCAGATCCAGTCGGCCATTGGTGAGCCGTCCATTGGCATTACCTACATCTGCCGCCCATTGATCGGCAATGTCCTCAAATGCTCGCCGTAAATGCTGCGGAGATATTGGTAGTGCATCGGGGTCGCCTGGACGGACAATGACAGAAAGCCCATTACCTGCTGGATTTATTCTTTGCAGGCGAATTGGTGTAGCATTTTCTAAAGTTGTAAGTAAAACGTTTATGTCATCTGTGGTGGGTGAAACCGTAGCACGATCAAAGGCCTGTAGCCATGCAGGCTCAATAGAAGGCGTTTCGGGCAAAACAAGAAAAAGCGAACGAAGAATAGTGGAGTGCTCAACTGTTGTATGTGTTTCCTGAAACTTTCTAATCAAGTCTTCCACTATGACCTGAGGTTCCAGAATAGCGCCTGGTGGATTCGGGATTGCGGCCATGTATGGCCTAATCCTGCTTGACTCTGCAAGAAGTCTTAGAAACTGATGAACTCGCTGGCATGCTATAAGTGTAACTTCTCGGGAAGGGCCTTGCCCACTATGAAGTCCGGCAGCTCGCTCCGTAAGTAAAAGGGAAAACACGTCCGTAGCATTAAGAAGCCTTTCGCGATGGGCTGCGGAGTCGTCCTTCCCTACCGTAAGAAAAGACGCTCGCGGCACTGGATTCCTCAAAAGGCTTCTGACGTCCTCTAATGTTTGGCGAGCGCTTTTATACTGAGAAGCGGACTGCATGAGCGCTTCGTCACCTTCGACCTGTACCTGAATGGCTCCAAGGGCTTGTTCTGCTGATGTACCAAGAAGGCCGATGACTGCGGCGTACTGACTCGAGGGAACTCGTAGCGCGTTTCGTATTGGGATACCAAGACCCGTGATAGCGAGACTCAGAGCCTCCATCGAGGACTCTAACAGACGAACAGCACTGCTTCTCAAGTAGCGCGGCATCATCTACTCCGTGTCAATGCATTAGTTTGTTCCTACCTAAAGCATAGTTCGCAAAAGGTAGAAAGATGCAGTTTTCCCACTCTCTTATTTTCTAACTGTCATTAATGACCGCTTTGGGTCGATAGGAGCCCTTGATAAATGGCTACTTTTGGCAGAAGGCAGTCTTTTGCGACTGCTGCAAATTGCTGACGCAACTGACGGCCTGATGCCAGATGATTACCGGCGGCTAACCATTACTCAGGGACGGTCAACCAGTTGGAGCGCCCTGCCTTCATCTGAAACTGTTACACGACTTGACTCAGTTACACGCTTGAAAATTGGTGTCTGAGATCGGTGTAACTCAAATAAAAGCCAACAAATACAATAGGTTAGAGATTACCGTTACACCGGTTACACGAGTTACACCGCATTTTGATCAGATACGAGCCCCGCTCCCCGGTAGCACTAACTCCCCCAGCGAACTTCAGGTGCATCTCCCGCAGTCTGCCGGGGGTCCCTAAGGCTTTCATTGAGACACGGGGTCGGAAACCCGCGACATTGTGTTAGCGGACAGGTGCCCAGCTTAGTGAACAGGTGAACCGGGTGAACACACAGTTCACCAGTGCAATTGCACAAGATGTTGGGAGGTCGCCGGGGACCCTGAGCATTTCGGAATGACACGGGGCAAAGAACCCGCAGCATCTTGTTAGCGACTGAGTTTTCTACGTTGGTTGACAGGTTGACGTGGTTGCCACCATTCCCAAGGTTGACGGGGATCCACCGTTCGCTATCAACAACACAATGGCGCACCTTTACCGGTGCGGTAACGATGCCCCTTTCTCTTCAATATCCTTTCAATTTCAACGTCGAAATTTCAGTAAGCTCGGGGAACTGTCGCTACCAAGATCTCGCGGGTTTCCGACCCCGTGACATACGGTATTCCTCAGGGGCCCCGCCAATTATTGGCCGGGGCAGACTCCTGTACGGAGAAATTCCGGCTATGTGAGGGAGGCTATAGGAGAGGGAGGACCAATTTCGTTAATAAAAGAATTCCAGGCCGCGTACGCAACTCCGTGTCTTTGAGTTGCAAGAGCCCAACGATCTCCAATCATTTCTTTAGTAGAAACCAACATCATCATCTCTGTGGTAGATGCATCAAGTTCAAGAAGAAGTTGATGAGATTTAAATCTGAAATCATCAGTACTGAGCATTATCGTTCCGCCTAGACAGACCTGATCCGAATTTACGGATCGTTGTCCCCGTCTGTATAGACGACACTACACAATCAGCCTTGATCCAAAGACGCGACGAGCGGTTAGCGGGAGGTCCATTAGTCACGTCGCGCCCCTACTGCAGCTGGAATTTGCACATTGTCGATGGCGCTTCGCCACCTCCTGATGGCTTCGTCTTGCCGATCGGACGCTAAGTCCCATGCAGCACCAGACGTCCTGCCTTCATTCACCAAGCGCATCACGTCCGCTATGGCCGCAAGAACTTCTACCGAATGGATCGAAATATCTTTCTTGAAGTCTTCTGGACTCATACCAACAACCTCTGAAAGCCCTGGTACCTACGCCACGCGAGCCTCTGTCCGGGAGAGGTGCTGTTCACGCCAGAGAGAGGCCGACCGTATTTCCTTGCGCGTAAAATAGGATCCCGCTTATGCACTATGCAAAAGCCTTCCTAGCAACCATTTCACTGCGAAGATCGCCTATCAAATTCGCAATGGCTCGACTGGATGTTAAATTCTGGGTCGAAACCCCAGTCACGAGCAGTTCAACCTGGCCTGTAGATGGCTCAAAAACCTTGATCATGAGCGATCCATCTGGATTCACAGTACATGCACAGGAGAGGGGCAGAAAACCACATTCAATGATGTGGCGAAGCTCAAGAATGGAAATCATGACTTTCATCCCAAGGGTCTGGTTATGATTCTTGCTCTTTAATGATAGGCAGCTGGTCCAGTGTCGGTGGTAAAAACGACCAAATGCCCCTCTACCAACGATCTGACGGCGGAGCGGAGCTCGCCCAAAAGTACGAAACACGGTCAGTACGATTCACTGTGTATCCCTACATGTATCCCAGTCTGTATAATCGCTCTGCAAGCCACGGAAAATATGGAAGCCTACGGTCTCCCTCGGGCACCAAAATTAAGAAAGGTCTTGCTTAGCAAGGCCTTTTTTTTCGCCTGCAGAAAAGCACCTGCCCCCACCGCCATCCTGTGGGAGCTGGCTTGCCAGCGATGCTTTTGATCTCCTCCCCCTCGGTCAGTAAAACACTCATCAAGGATTCCCCCCATGGAATTGCACCTGGAAACCGTCGCCCTCTTCTCCCTCAAACTGGCTTACGAATCGGAAGGTTCAAGCCCGATTTTGCGGGATGATTTGGTCATGGGTGATTACCAGCGGGATGTGTTTGAGTTGCTGGTGCGGCGGGGTGATGTCGCAACCATCAAGGGCAAAATGGATGAATGCGTGGAGCTGGCGCTTGAGGCGATAGGCGGGG
>NZ_RCNW01000199.1:0-2789 GCF_004307605.1 Pseudomonas sp. Sample_24 | reverse complement strand
CCAGCGGCGAAGAGGCGCTGGCATAGAGTTTTTTCGGCATGCGGCCGGCGAGGTAGGCCAGGCGGCCCGCGACGATCGCGTGTTTCATGGCTTCGGCCATCATGACCGGCTGCCCCGCGTGGGCGATCGCCGAATTCATCAGCACCGCGTCACAGCCCAGTTCCATGGCGATGGCGGCGTCGGAAGCGGTACCGACACCGGCATCCACCAACACCGGAATTTTCGCTTCCTCGAGGATGATCTGCAGGTTGTACGGGTTGCAGATCCCCAGCCCCGAACCGATCAGACCAGCCAGCGGCATGACGGCGATGCAGCCGATTTCCGCCAATTGACGGGCGATAATCGGGTCATCACTGGTGTAGACCATCACGTCGAAACCTTCCTTGACCAGTGTTTCTGCGGCCTTGAGGGTTTCGATCACGTTGGGAAACAGGGTTTTCTGGTCGGCCAGCACTTCCAGCTTTACCAGGTTGTGACCATCGAGCAGCTCACGGGCCAGGCGGCAAGTGCGCACGGCCTCGATCGCGTCGTAGCAACCGGCGGTGTTCGGCAGGAAGGTGTAGCGATCCGGCGACAGCACTTCAAGCAGGTTCGGTTCGCCCTCGATCTGCCCGAGGTTAGTGCGACGCACGGCGAAGGTGACGATCTCGGCACCCGAGGCTTCGATGGCCTGGCGGGTTTCTTCCATGTCACGGTACTTGCCGGTACCGACCAGCAAACGCGACTGGTAAGTACGACCGGCCAGGACGAAAGGCTTGTCGCTACGAACGATGCTCATGGGAAATCCTCTGTAGGAGTGAGGTACTTGCTGAATGCTGCGGCCTTTCGGCCGAGGCGACTAGCCGCCGCCGATGGCGTGCACGACTTCGACGTTGTCGCCGTCGTTCAGGGTGGTATCTGCATGCTGACTGCGCGGGACGATATCCAGATTGAGTTCGACCGCCACCCGGCGTCCGGTCAAGTCCAGGCGGGTCAGCAGGGCCGCAACGGTTTCACCGTCGGGCAGTTCAAAGGATTCGCCGTTCAACTGAATGCGCATGCCGGATGCCGCCATCATTTTTAGGGGCTGGCATTCTAGCCCGATCAGTCAGGCCGACCCAAGCCATTCGTCAGTCACACACCTTGCAGGAGCGAGCCTGCTCGCGATGGATGCCAGAACAACGCGTGTAATCAGCAAGCACGCGTTATCGTTCACGTCCATCGCGGGCAAGCCTCGCTCCTACAGAGGTCAGCTCAACCGCCAGGCGGCGAGGCCCAGGCAAAACCAGCCCACCAGAAACGCCAGCCCGCCGAATGGCGTGATGATGCCAAGCTTGCTGACTCCGGTCAGCGTCAGCACATACAGGCTGCCGGAAAACAGCAGGATGCCGATGGCAAACGATGCACCAGCCCACGTCACAAGGCGCCCGGGGATTTGCGTGGCCAGCAACGCGACACCCAGCAACGCCAGAGTGTGCACCAGTTGATAGGTGACGCCGGTATGAAAAATCGCCAGGTACTCGGCGCTCAGACGGTTTTTCAGGCCATGGGCCGCAAACGCCCCAAGGCCGACACCGGTGAAGCCGAAAAAAGCGGCCAGCATCAGAAAGCCACGCAGCATGAAGAACTCCAGTCAGACTCAATCTACAGGGTCTGTATAATGGCCCGCTCCACGGGTTCGGCCAAGCCATCTCTATGCTGCGTATCTATTTCCGTCGTTTCACCAAGGCCGTGCTCTGGTTCATGGGCGGCAGCGTCCTGTTGGTGCTGATCTTTCGCGTGGTGCCGCCACCGGGGACGGCGCTGATGGTCGAGCGCAAGATCGAATCCTGGATCGAAGGCGAGCCCATCGACCTGCAACGCTCGTGGAAGCCGTGGGATGAAATTTCCGATGACCTGAAAGTCGCAGTGATTGCCGGCGAAGATCAGAAATTCCCCGAACACTGGGGCTTTGACGTGAATGCGATCAAGGCGGCACTGGCCCATAACGAACTCGGCGGCTCGATCCGCGGCGCCAGCACCCTGAGCCAGCAAGTCTCGAAAAACCTGTTCCTGTGGTCCGGTCGCAGCTGGCTGCGCAAAGGCCTGGAAGCCTGGTTCACCGGGCTGATCGAAGTGTTCTGGCCCAAACAGCGGATTCTCGAGGTGTACCTCAACAGTGTCGAGTGGGATGACGGCGTGTTCGGTGCCGAGGCTGCGGCCAGGCACCATTTTGGCGTCAGCGCCAAAGGCCTCAGCCGCCAGCAATCGAGCTTGCTGGCGGCGGTCCTGCCCAATCCGCGGGTGTGGAGTGCCAGTCATCCGACGGGATACGTGGCGCGGCGCGCAGGCTGGATTCGGCGGCAGATGAGTCAGTTGGGTGGTGAGAGTTATCTGGTTGGCCTCAACGATTCGCGCCGGGCGCCTTGGGCTCAATAGCCAATAATGGGCACACACAAAAACGCCCCGATCAATGATCGGGGCGTTTTTTATTACTGGTGCCCGGGTTACGCGGCGATCGACACCTTGAGCTTGTTCATCGCGCTCTTCTCAAGCTGACGAATACGCTCGGCCGATACGTTGTACTTCTGCGCCAGGTCGTGCAGCGTGGCTTTTTCTTCCGCCAGCCAGCGCTGGTAGAGGATGTCACGGCTGCGGTCGTCCAACACTTCCAGCGCTTCGTGCAGGTTGTGGTTGGAGTTGTCGCTCCAGTCGGCGTCTTCCAGCTGACGCGCCGGGTCGTACCGGTGGTCTTCCAGATAATTGGCCGGCGACTGGAACGCACTGTCGTCGTCGGCTTCGGCAGCCGGGTCGAAGGCCATGTCGTGGCC
>NZ_RCNW01000051.1:0-2790 GCF_004307605.1 Pseudomonas sp. Sample_24 | reverse complement strand
CCACTTTCATGCCTTTGCCGCCGCCACCCGCCGTGGCCTTGAGCAGCACCGGATAGCCGATGCGCTCGCAGGCATCGCGGAACGTCTCGAGGTCTTGCGCCTCGCCGTGATAACCGGGCACCAGCGGCACGCCGGCGGTTTCCATCAAGGCTTTGGCCGCGGACTTGCTGCCCATCGCATCGATGGCGGAGGCCGGTGGGCCGAGAAATATCAGACCGGCGTTTTCGATGGCGCGGGCGAATCCGGCGTTTTCCGACAGAAAGCCATAGCCGGGGTGAATCGCTTGGGCGCCACTGGCCTTGGCCGCTGCGATCAGTTTGTCGATTTGCAGATAGCTGTCGGCGGCTTTGCTGCCACCCAGGTCAACGCGAATATCCGCCTCGCGGCTGTGACGAGCGTCTCGGTCGGTGGCGCTGTGCACAGCTACGGTGGTCAGGCCAAGGGCCTTGGCGGTGCGCATCACCCGGCAAGCGATTTCGCCACGGTTGGCCACCAGCAGGGACGTAATGACAGGTGCGCTCATCAACGCGACTCCTTGGTAGTGGTTTCGGCTTGCCAGCTCGGTGGACGTTTTTGCAGAAAGGCACGCAGGCCCTCCTGACCTTCGGGGCTGACCCGGATGCGGGCGATGGCGTTTTCGGTGTAGCGGCGTAGCGCCGGGTTCAGCGAACCGTCGCCGACTTCACGCAGCAAGTCCTTGCTGGCACGCATGGCGGCGGGACTGTTGAGCAACAGGTTGTCGATCCACTGATCGACCTTCTGCTCCAGATCGGCGATCGGATAACTCTCCGACAACAGGCCCAGTTCCCGTGCCCGTTGTCCGCCAAAGCGTTCAGCGGTCAGGGCATAGCGCCGCGCAGCGCGTTCGCCAATGGCTTGCACCACGAACGGGCTGATCACCGCGGGTGCGAGGCCGATACGCACTTCCGACAGGCAGAACTGCGCATCGTCGGCACCGATGGCCATGTCGCAGCAACTGATCAGGCCCAACGCGCCGCCAAATGCTGCGCCTTGCACCACGGCCAGGGTCGGGATTTTCAACTTGGCCAGGTTGTACATCAATTCCGCCAGTTCCCGGGCGTCGTCGAGGTTGGTGTGGTAATCGAGTTCGGCCGATTGTTGCATCCAGGCCAGGTCGGCACCGGCGCTGAAGTGTTTACCGCGACCGCGCACGATCAGGAAACGCAGGCTGGCATCGCTCGCGACTTTGTCGAGGGCGAGGATCAGTTCGCGGATCATTTGGGCGTTGAAGGCGTTGTTCTTTTCTTCACGGCTGAGCCACAGCGTGGCAAATCCACGAGGGTCGGTCAGCAGTTCGAGGGTGTTGAAGTCGCTCATATTCATCCGTCTCCACGGTTTCTGTGGGAACTGCTTGCGGGATCTTTTTTGCGATTGCTGCGCAATCGAGCGGGAGCAAGCTCCCTCGCCACACAAGCCTCGCTCCTACAAAAATTCACATCCGGAACACGCCGAAGCGGCTCGGTTCGATGGGCGCGTTCAACGACGCGGACAAGGCCAGGGCCAGTACATCGCGGGTCTGGGCCGGGTCAATGACACCGTCATCCCACAAGCGCGCACTGGAATAGTAGGGGTGACCCTGTTCTTCGTACTGGTCGAGGATCGGTTGCTTGATCTCGGCTTCCTGCTCGTCACTGAAGCCTTGGCCACTGCGTTCGGCCTGTTCGCGCTTGACCTGCACCAGCACGCCCGCCGCCTGTTCGGCACCCATCACGCCGATCCGCGCATTCGGCCACATCCACAGGAAACGCGGATCGTAGGCCCGACCGCACATGCCGTAGTTACCGGCACCGAAACTGCCACCGATGATCACGGTGAATTTTGGCACCTTGGCGCAAGCCACGGCCGTCACCAGCTTCGCACCGTGCTTGGCGATGCCTCCCGCCTCGTATTTCTGGCCGACCATGAAGCCGGTGATGTTTTGCAGGAACAGCAACGGAATGCCGCGCTGGCAGGCCAGCTCAATGAAATGCGCGCCTTTTTGCGCGGCTTCAGCGAACAGAATGCCGTTGTTGGCCAAAATCGCGATCGGGTAACCGTGCAGATAAGCGAAACCGCAGACCAGGGTCGTCCCGAACAGCGCCTTGAATTCGTCGAATACCGAACCGTCCACCAGTCGCGCGATGACTTCTCGCACGTCGAACGGCTGCTTGGCATCGGCCGGCACCACGCCGTACAACTCGTCACTGCTGTAGAGCGGGGCGATTGGCGTGCGCTGCTGAACTTCGCCTTGCTTGCGCCAGTTTAGGTTGGCGATGCTGCGGCGGGCGATTGCCAGAGCGTGTTCGTCGCTTTCGGCGTAATGGTCGGCCACACCGGAAATCTTGCAATGCACATCGGCACCGCCGAGATCCTCGGCGCTGACCACCTCACCGGTCGCGGCTTTCACCAGCGGCGGGCCGGCGAGGAAAATTGTTGCCTGTTCGCGGACCATGATCGCTTCATCGGCCATGGCCGGTACATAGGCGCCGCCAGCGGTGCATGAGCCCATGACCACGGCAATCTGCGGGATGCCCATGGCGCTCATGTTGGCCTGGTTGAAAAAGATCCGGCCAAAGTGCTCGCGGTCGGGAAACACTTCATCCTGGCGGGGCAGGTTGGCGCCGCCAGAGTCCACCAGGTAAATGCACGGCAGGCGGTTCTGTTGGGCGATGGTCTGCGCGCGCAGGTGTTTTTTCACGGTCAGCGGGTAGTAGGAGCCACCTTTAACCGTGGCGTCGTTGGCGACGATCATGCATTCGACGCCCTCCACACGGCCGATCCCGGCAATCA
>NZ_RCNW01000008.1:0-2790 GCF_004307605.1 Pseudomonas sp. Sample_24 | reverse complement strand
AAAGACATGACCAACCCGGCCGAGAAGTTCGAATACGTCTTCCCGAAAAAAGCCAAGTTGCGCTCCTACAGCCCGGCCGTTCGCGGTCACTCCGGGCAAATCCGCAAGGCAGCAGAAATGCTCCTGGCGGCCAAGCGTCCTGTGTTGTACTCGGGCGGTGGCGTGATTCTCGGTGGTGGCTCCGCGCCGCTGACCGAGCTGGCGAAAATGCTTAACCTGCCAGTGACCAATACCCTGATGGGCCTGGGCGGTTTCCCTGGTACGGATCGTCAGTTCATCGGCATGCTGGGCATGCACGGCAGCTACACCGCCAACCTGGCGATGCACCACGCTGACGTCATCCTGGCTGTCGGCGCACGGTTTGACGACCGCGTGATCAACGGCGCCTCCAAGTTCTGCCCGAACGCCAAGATCATTCACATCGACATCGACCCGGCTTCGATTTCCAAGACCATCAAGGCCGATGTGCCAATCGTTGGTCCGGTCGAGAGCGTCCTGACCGAAATGGTCGCGATCCTCAAGGAAATCGGCGAGACCCCGAACAAGGAGTCCGTTGCCAGCTGGTGGAAGCAGATCGACGAGTGGCGCGGTGATCGTGGCCTGTTCCCTTATGACAAGGGTGACGGCAGCGTCATCAAGCCGCAGGCCGTGATCGAGACCCTTTGCGAAGTGACCAAGGGCAATGCCTTTGTAGCTTCTGACGTGGGTCAGCATCAGATGTTCGCGGCGCAGTACTACAAGTTCAACAAGCCGAACCGCTGGATCAACTCCGGCGGCCTGGGCACCATGGGCTTCGGTTTTCCGGCGGCCATGGGCATCAAGTTGAGCTTTCCCGATGATGACGTCGCCTGCGTAACGGGCGAGGGCAGCATCCAGATGAACATTCAGGAATTGTCGACCTGCCTGCAATACGGTTTGCCGGTAAAGATCGTCATCCTGAACAACGGTGTACTGGGCATGGTTCGCCAGTGGCAGGACATGAGCTATGGCAGCCGCCACTCTCACTCCTACATGGAATCGCTGCCTGATTTCGTCAAGCTGGCAGAGGCTTATGGTCACGTTGGCGTGCGCATCACCGATTCGAAAGATTTGAAGTCGAAGATGGAAGAAGCGTTTGCCATGAAGGATCGCCTGGTAGTGATCGATATTTCGGTCGACACCAGCGAGCACGTCTATCCGATGCAGATCAAAGACGGCTCCATGCGCGATATGTGGCTGAGCAAGACGGAGCGTACTTAATCATGCGGCACATTATTTCCTTGCTTCTGGAAAACGAACCGGGCGCTTTGTCTCGTGTGGTTGGTCTGTTCTCGCAGCGCAACTACAACATCGAAAGCCTGACCGTGGCACCAACCGAAGACCCGACCCTGTCGCGTCTGACGTTGACCACTGTCGGTCACGATGAGGTCATTGAGCAGATCACCAAGAACCTCAACAAACTGATCGAAGTAGTCAAACTGGTCGACCTGTCGGAAAGCGCGCACATCGAGCGTGAGCTGATGCTGGTCAAGGTCAAGGCTACCGGTGCCCAGCGCGCCGAGATCAAACGCACCACCGATATTTATCGTGGACAGATCGTCGATGTCAGTGCCAGCGTGTATACCGTTCAATTGACCGGTACCAGCGACAAGCTCGACAGCTTCATTCAGTCCATTGGCACCGCCTCGATTCTGGAGACCGTCCGCAGTGGCGTCACCGGTATTGCCCGCGGCGACAAAGTACTCAGCATCTAAACCAAATTAGCGAATGGCCTGAAGGGCCAGATATAAAGGGGAAATTCATGAAAGTTTTCTACGATAAAGACTGCGACCTGTCGATCATCCAGGGCAAGAAAGTTGCCATCATCGGTTACGGTTCCCAAGGCCACGCTCAGGCGTGCAACCTGAAAGACTCCGGCGTTGACGTTACCGTTGGCCTGCGTAAAGGTTCGGCCACCGTTGCCAAGGCTGAAGCTCATGGCCTGAAAGTGACTGACGTTGCTTCCGCTGTTGCAGCTGCCGACCTGGTCATGATCCTGACCCCGGACGAGTTCCAGTCCTCCCTGTACAAGAACGAAATCGAACCGAACATCAAGAAGGGCGCTACCCTGGCCTTCTCCCACGGTTTCGCGATCCACTACAACCAGGTGGTGCCACGCGCTGACCTCGACGTGATCATGATCGCGCCGAAGGCTCCAGGTCACACCGTACGTTCCGAATTCGTGAAAGGCGGCGGTATCCCTGACCTGATCGCTATCTACCAGGATGCTTCGGGCAACGCCAAAAACGTTGCACTGTCCTACGCCGCTGGCGTTGGTGGCGGTCGTACCGGCATCATCGAAACCACTTTCAAGGACGAGACCGAAACCGACCTGTTCGGCGAGCAAGCCGTTCTGTGCGGCGGTACCGTTGAACTGGTTAAAGCCGGTTTCGAAACCCTGGTTGAAGCTGGCTACGCGCCGGAAATGGCCTACTTCGAATGCTTGCACGAACTGAAGCTGATCGTTGACCTCATGTACGAAGGCGGTATCGCCAACATGAACTACTCGATCTCCAACAACGCCGAATACGGCGAGTACGTGACTGGCCCGGAAGTCATCAACGCCGAATCCCGTCAGGCCATGCGCAATGCCCTGAAACGCATTCAGGACGGCGAATACGCCAAGATGTTCATCAGCGAAGGCGCTACCGGCTATCCTTCGATGACCGCCAAGCGTCGTAACAACGCCGCTCACGGTATCGAGATCATCGGCGAGCAACTGCGCTCCATGATGCCGTGGATCGGTGCCAACAAGATCGTCGACAAAGCCAA
>NZ_RCNW01000263.1:13690-21756 GCF_004307605.1 Pseudomonas sp. Sample_24 | reverse complement strand
GCTTCGATGAGCCACACCCTGGGTGCGTTCTGCCCGAACATCCTGTTCCCGTACGCTCGCGAAACCCTGGACAGCCTGGTGACCCGCGGTTCGTTCCCGGCGCTGATGCTGGCCCCGGTGAACTTCGACGCGCTGTACGCGCAAGAGCTGCAACGCATGCAGGCAGCGGGCGAGACGCCGACCGTTCAGTAAGCGTTCGATGCACTAACGAAAAAAGCGCCATCAAAGGCGCTTTTTTCTTGGGCGGGAGATGATCGTTCCCACGCTCCGCGTGGGAATGCAGCCCGTGACGCTCCGCGTCACTGGACGCGGAGCGTCCCTTGAGGCGTTCCCACGCGGAGCGTGGGAACGATCAGTCTCTGCTTTATTTGAAGTCGTTCTGGCGCCAGGCTTCGTACACCGCCACCGCCACGGTATTCGACAGGTTCAGGCTGCGGCAGCCTTCACGCATCGGCAGGCGCAAGCGCTGTTCGGCGGGCAGGGCATCGAGCACGTCGGCGGGCAGGCCACGGCTTTCCGGGCCGAACAGAAAAGCATCACCGGGGACGAAACTGGCATCGTGAAATGGCCGTGAGCCCTTGGTGGTAAAAGCGTACACCCGTGGATGACCGAGGCTTTCCAGGCAGCTGGCAAGGTCCGCGTGGCGCTGCAGGGTGGCATACTCGTGGTAATCGAGGCCAGCCCGGCGCAGGCGCTTGTCGTCCATCTCGAAGCCCAGCGGCTCGATCAAATGCAGGTGGCAGCCACTGTTGGCGCACAGCCTGATAACGTTGCCGGTATTCGGCGGAATTTCTGGTTGGAAAAGGATGACGTGAAACATGCACGGCTCCGAAGGTAAAGATGAGCGGCATTCTACGCCGCAAGCCGACTCGCGTTCGAAACTATTCCCGCGGGTGATGATGTCGCTGGCCATTGTCGGGGTCATGGTGGGGCTGATGATCGGTCGCCTGACCACGCCCGACCCCAGCGTCATGCAGCAAATCGAAGTAAAGGGCGACGCACTGGTGGTGTGGTTCAACAACGAACCCAAGACCCACGGCGAGATCGTCGATGGCAGCGTCGCGTTGTTGTTCGAGGCCGAGGGCAAGGCGCAGCAAGGTCAGCTCAAGCTTAACGACAAGAGCGTGAACTGGCGGGTGCGGTTGAGCGATGGGGGGTTGTTGCTGACGGTGGTGGCGGCCCGTCCCCTGCAGGGTGAGTGGGCCGGTAGCGAGGTCGATGACCGCTGGCGGCTGGAGGTCCATCTCCGGGAGCAATAAAAGAGGGAATCCCCGGCCTGCCTGTACCAAGGTCCCCAAAACGGGAGGGTTCGCGCATGGCGTCGTGAACCCGGTGTAAAGAGGGAATCCCCGGCCTGCCTGTACCAAGGACCCCAAAACGGGATGGGCTCGTCGCTTGTGCGGTGTGAGCCCGGTGTAAAGAGGGGAATCCCCGGCCTGCCTGTACCAAGGTCCCCGAAACTGGGTAGTGGTCTGAACCACTGAATGGACTATTGCAGGGGGCATGCCAGGTTTTCATAAGTTGAAACAAAAAGCCCTGTCGTGATGTGCAAAGCCCCGTAATCCGGGGCTTTTGCGTTTTTTCGGCAGGGCTTCGATTGCGAGTGCAGACTGGATTTCAGAGCGGTCACAGTGCGCGATTGCGGTTCACGGTGCATTGCGGCGGTGCATCCGGCCCCTAAAAGCATCGCGGGCAAGCCTCGCTCCTACGGGGCCTGAATGGCAGTAATCCCGTAGGAGCGAGGCTTGCCCGCGAATGGAGCTCAAGAGCGATGAAAATCAAGCGGTGAAACTAGCCCTCATCCCCCTCATCATCATCCCCGCCATCGACCTTCATGCCCAATTCCTTGATTTTGCGAGTCAGGGTGTTGCGCCCCCAACCCAGCAATACGGCGGCATCACGGCGACGGCCAGCGGTGTGTTTGAGGGCTGTTTCGATCATGATGCGCTCGAAGGCCGGAACGGCGCTGTCGAGCAGGCTCGACTGACCGCGTGCCAATGCCTGGTCGGCCCACTGGCGCAGTGCTTGCTCCCAGTTGGTCACGGGCGCCGAATCCTGCGGCAGGCTCAGCAGCTCAGGTGGCAGGTCGCCGATATGCACTTCGCGGCCCGAAGCCATGACCGTGATCCAGCGGCAAGTGTTCTCCAGCTGACGCACGTTGCCCGGCCACGGCAGATTCTTCAGGTATTCCTCGGTTTCGCTCTTGAGCAGCTTTGGTTCCACGGCAAGTTCTTGCGCGGCACGGCTGAGGAAGTGCTTGGCCAGGGTCGGGATGTCTTCGCGGCGGTCCGACAGGCGCGGGATATGGATGCGGATTACATTGAGGCGGTGGAACAAGTCCTCACGGAATTTCCCGGCGTGCACCAGGGTTTCCAGATTCTGGTGAGTGGCGGCGATGATGCGCACATCAACCTTGACCGGCACATGACCGCCAACGCGATAGAACTCGCCATCGGCCAGTACGCGCAGCAAGCGGGTCTGGGTGTCGGCCGGCATGTCGCCGATTTCATCGAGGAACAGCGTACCGCCATCAGCCTGCTCGAAGCGGCCGCGACGCAGGTTGGCGGCGCCGGTGAACGCGCCTTTCTCATGACCGAAGAGTTCCGACTCCATCAGGTCTTTCGGGATCGCCGCCATGTTCAGCGCAATGAACGGCGATGCCGCACGAGGGCTGTGACGATGCAGGGCGTGGGCCACCAGTTCCTTGCCGGTACCCGACTCGCCGTTGATCAACACAGTGATGTTGGAGTGGCTCAAGCGGCCGATGGCGCGAAACACTTCCTGCATCGCCGGCGCTTCGCCGATGATTTCCGGGGTGCGGGTCAGGGTCGGAGCGACTTCCAGGCCTTGTTGCTCCTGGGCGTGCTGGTTGGCGCGCTTGACCAGGGAGACGGCTTCATCGACATCGAACGGCTTGGGCAGGTACTCGAAGGCACCGCCCTGGTAGGACGCGACAGCGCTGTCCAGATCGGAGTGCGCGGTCATGATGATCACTGGCAGCCGCGGGTGCTGTTCGCGAATCCGAGCCAGAAGGTCCAGGCCACTGGCGCCGGGCATGCGGATGTCGGAGATGATCACGTCCGGCTGCTGGCGCGCCAGGCGGCTCATCACGCCATCGGCGCTGTCAAAGCTCTGCGTGGTCATGCCTTCCTGTTGCAAGGCTTTTTCCAGGACCCAACGGATAGAACGGTCGTCATCGACGATCCACACGGTTTCACTACGGCTCATGTCGATGTGGCTCCTTGTTCCAGTGGCAGAAAGATCGAGAACGTGGTGTGGCCCGGGTGGCTGTCACACTCGATCAGGCCCTGGTGCTGGCTGATGATGTTCTGGGTAATGGCCAGGCCCAGCCCGGTACCGTCCGGACGGCCGCTGACCATGGGGAAGAAAATGGTTTCCTGAAGCTCCGCAGGGATGCCCGGGCCGTTGTCGATGATTTCGATCTTGGTCACCAGGCGATGGCGCACGTGGCCGATGGTGAACTGACGCATGGCACGGGTACGCAGGCTGATGCGGCCCAGGCGCAGCTCGTTCTGGCTACTGATGGCCTGCATTGCGTTACGCACAATGTTCAGCACGGCCTGGATCATTTGTTCGCGGTCGATCAGCACGTCAGGGATGCTTGGGTCATAGTCGCGCACCAATGTGATGCAGCCTTGGCTTTCGGCCTCGACCAGATGGCAGACGCGCTCCAGAACTTCGTGGACGTTGCACATGGCCAGCGACGGCAGCTTGTTGGAACCGAGCATGCGATCGACCAGGTTTCGCAGGCGGTCAGCTTCCTCGATGATCACATTGGTGTAATCGCGCAGGCTTTCTTCCGGCAGTTCGCGGGCCAGCAATTGCGCCGCGCCACGAATGCCGCCCAGCGGATTCTTGATTTCGTGGGCCAGGCCGCGCACCAGCATCTTGCTGGTTTCCTGCTTCGACAGTTGCGCCTCTTCCTTGGTGATGCGCAGCAGGCGATCGCGGGGATGTACCTCGAGCAGTAATAACGTATCGCCATTGCTGAGGATCGGTGTGACCGCGTAATCGACCGTCAGGGTCTGGCCGGTGAGGGCGGTGAGCATCGCTTCGCGCTTGGTGAACGGGTGCGCCTGCTGCACGGCCTGACGCAACGAATTGAGCGCTTCGGTGGATTCGGTGAACAACTCGCTGATGAACTGCCCATGGCTGCGCTGGCCGCTGATGGCCAGCAGCATTTCCGCCGCCGGGTTCATGTACTCAAGGCGCAATTCGGCATCGAGCAGGATGGTCGCGGTGGTGAGGTTGTCGAGTAGCAAACGGTGGAGTGCGTCGCTAATGGTCATCGGGACCTCTTTTAGGGCAAAGCATGCGCAAGAAAAAAGCGCTGACGCGAGGAAAATGCAAAAACCAAACCAAGGCTCCGAAAAGAAGCGTGGATCGCCAAAAATGGGCGTTCGGCGCTCGATTGAGTGGCGCTCTGCCACCTTCGGCGAGTAGTTTCGAACCAAAATGGGTTGGAATTTGGCGAAGGTGCAACCAATCGCACCAATATAGTGCGCAAACCTGAGCCAATTTAGAAGAAGCGTAAAAACGGACTTTTTTCTTCGACTGGCTTCTCGGCAAGCGGGCATTCCGGCCGTTGGCCATAGTCATCGATTGCGCACGGTTTGACCTTGCGCTTTTGCGCCAGGGACATGCGCTGCATGTGGAAAGGCTGATTGGCGGTACGTTCAACGGTTCGGCCGTGTTCGTCGAGGACCTCCACGGACAGCTGGTGGGTACCGCGGTCGATGCTGGTCAGCGGGAATACCGGGCTGATACCGGGCTCGGCCGTGGGTTGGCCATCGAGCAATAAGCGGTAGCGATGGCCTTTTTGCAGGCCTGGCTCACTGGTGATACTGACGATGATTTCGCCAGCAGTGCTGCGTACAGTGGCATCGGGCTCCGGCACCAGAATGCGCAGCAGGTCGTAGTGGAACAGGGGTTTTTGCTCTGGTTTCTTTGCGCTGCGCTCTGGTGCGGAGTCTGGGACGGCCATTCGGTTACTGGTTGCCAGCGGGACGCGCTTGGCATTGCCGGGTCTGGGCTGATCGGTAAAGACCCGATTGCCCTGGGCGTCGATGTAAGTAAACACCTGCGCCGAAGCGGGCAAGGCCAACAGCAGGCCGATCAGCAACCAACCCTTCAAGGCTTGTGCACCCGTTGCACGGTAAACGTCACACTGGGACTTTGCTGGACCACGGTTTCCCCGTCTATTACTTGCACCGCCAGGCTGTGCAGGCCGCGGTCGATGTTCACCAGTTGCAGGATCGGCACATTGCCGGGCTGACCGTAGGGTTGGTCATCCAGGACCAGTCTGAACAGGTGCGGGCCTTGCAATCGCGGTTTGATCAACACATTGACGGTGAAGGTGCCGTTGTTCGCGCGCAGGGCTTCGGTGGTGGGCAGGCCGGTCAGCTCCAGTACTTCGTAGGCATTGCGCGATTGTTCGTCCGTATTGGTTGGCGTGGTTGACCCCGGAGCTGTCTGGGGTTCAACGCTGTTGAGTGGCGGCAGCTCGACCGGCTGGGCCGGTACTCCGTCGGGCGGTTGATTGCTGTACGCGGTATTGCCATCCGCATCGGTGTATTTGTAGATCTGGGCCACCACGGGAAAAGCCAAAGGCAGCAGCAAAAGCATAAAAAGTGGCCGCATTCAGCCTCCCTGTGGGCAGCGAGAATTACTCCGACAATGGAATTCCTTGGCTGCCAGCATAGAACACAATCAGTTCTACCGGCTTGTCACCGGTTTTTCCACGATGCGTGGTGTCGACCATTTCAGCCAGCGCCTCGCCCTGTTTGAAGTGCTGGACCAAGCCATTGTCCTTGCCCTCAACCGTCAACTCGCCCGCGAGAATGTAGGCCGCGTTGGGGATTGGATGAGTATGCCAGTCGAGTTCAGTGTTGGCCGGTATCTTGAGTTTGAGCAGTGTCAGTTCAGGGGCGGCTGCGGGGTAGCGAGTGTAGGGGGTGTTGTCCCAGGAGGTGCTGCTTTGCAGGAGGATTTTCCGTTCGATGCCTGCCGGTTGCGATGCCGGGCTGCAGCCCAGCAATGCAGTGGTCAAGGTGGCGAGCAGGGGAGTCAGCAGGTAGGTCTTCATTGTTTTATCCGTTGAGTTCGGGCAAGACGGAGCAGGCTACGAACAACTTGAGCGGATTGATGCCGGACGATGCTGTGAATGTCCGAGGAGAAGGGGATAACCGCTGTCGGAAAATGACCAAAAAAAAGAGGCCTCCCGAAGGAGGCCTCTTTTTAGTCACGCCGCTTGCGCAGGCGCTACCGGATCAGCAGCTGTAGTACAGCTCGTATTCCAGTGGGTGTACGAAGGTGCGGACCTTGATTTCTTCTTCGCTTTTCAGAGCGATGTAAGCGTCGATGAAGTCGTCGGAGAAAACGCCGCCTTTGGTCAGGAACGCACGACCTTTGTCCAGCTCTTCCAGGGCTTCTTTCAGGCTGCCGCAAACTTGTGGGATCTCTTTCGCCTCTTCAGGCGGCAGGTCGTACAGGTTTTTGTCAGCTGCATCGCCAGGGTGGATCTTGTTCTGGATGCCGTCCAGGCCAGCCATCAGCAGTGCTGCGAAAGCCAGGTACGGGTTGGCAGCCGGATCCGGGAAGCGTGCTTCGATACGACGGGCTTTAGGGCTCGACACGTAAGGAATACGGATCGAAGCGGAACGGTTACGGGCCGAATAGGCCAGCATTACCGGGGCTTCGAAACCTGGTACCAGACGTTTGTAGGAGTTGGTCGCCGGGTTGGTGAAGCCGTTCAGGGCCTTACCGTGCTTGATGATGCCGCCAATGAAGTACAGAGCGGTGTCGGACAGACCGGCATAGCCTTCGCCTGCGAAGGTGTTCTTGCCATCCTTCCAGATGGACATGTGTACGTGCATGCCCGAGCCGTTGTCGCCGTACAGAGGCTTAGGCATGAAGGTAGCGGTACGGCCGTAGGCGTCAGCAACGTTGTGCACAACGTACTTCAGGGTTTGGGTTTCGTCGGCTTTCTTCACCAGGGTGTTGAACTTGACGCCGATTTCGTTCTGGCCGGCAGTTGCCACTTCGTGGTGGTGAACTTCGACGGTCAGGCCCATTTCTTCCAGTGCGTTGCACATGGAGGTACGGATTTCGTGGTCGTGGTCGAACGGTGGAACCGGGAAGTAGCCGCCTTTGACGCCAGGACGGTGGCCCTTGTTACCGCCTTCGATGTCCTGGTCGGACATCCAGGAACCTTGTTCGGAGTAGATCTTGAACATGGAGCCGGAAATGTCGGACTTGAACTTCACTTGGTCGAAGATGAAGAACTCTGGCTCTGGACCGGCGAATACGGTGTCGCCGATACCGGTGGCTTTCAGGTGCTCTTCAGCGCGCTTGGCGATCGCACGTGGGTCGCGATCGTAGCCTTGCATGCTCGAAGGTTCGATGATGTCGCAGACCAGGATCAGGGTCGGCTCTTCTGTGAACGGGTCGAGAACGGCGGTGGAGTCGTCCGGCATCAGGATCATGTCGGAGGCTTCGATGCCTTTCCAGCCGGAGATGGAAGAGCCGTCGAACATCTTGCCGACTTCGAAGAAGTCTTCATCCAGCGCATCGCGAGCCGGCATGGTCACGTGGTGCTGAGTGCCTTTGGTGTCTGTGAAGCGCAGATCAATCCACTTGACGTCATGATCTTTGATGAGTTGAACCGACTTCGACATAGTGTCCTCCGGGTGGCTTAGGGCTGGTAGTGGATGCCCTTAAATGTTTGTGATGCCGGCGCGAATACTCTGCCAAGGCAACCTGCCTCACAAGGGAGCAAATTGCATGCCAGTGCCCCACCATGGGTTTTTTGCCCCAAATTCACGCTTATAAAGGTGCAAGGCGCCTGAAAGAACAAATTATCGCCCTACAATGTGGCGCCTAAAGCTAAAAATGACCTCTTTTGGTGCGGGCAAAACCTTCTGCACATTAACTGGTTAAACCTTGAGCAATTTCCGCTATAATCCGCGCCCCCCTTTTTCGGCTGGCCGTTCGCGCGCTGTTTTCATGAAACTTATCGTAAAAGTCTTCCCCGAGATCACCATCAA
>NZ_RCNW01000263.1:0-13590 GCF_004307605.1 Pseudomonas sp. Sample_24 | reverse complement strand
CGCGCGCTGTTTTCATGAAACTTATCGTAAAAGTCTTCCCCGAGATCACCATCAAGAGCCGCCCGGTACGGATGCGTTTCATCCGCCAATTGGCCAAGAACATCCGTGCCGTGCTCCGCGATCTGGACCCGGCCGTGGTGGTGAACGGCGTGTGGGACAACCTCGAGCTGGAAACCCGCGTCAGCGACCCCAAGGCCCTGAAAGAGATGGGCGAGCGTCTGAGCTGCATGCCGGGCATCGCACACTTCCTGCAAATCGACGAGTACCCGCTGGGGGATTTCGACGACATCGTTGAAAAGTGCAAGCAGCACTACGGCGATGCGCTGGCCGGGAAGATTTTTTCGGTGCGTTGCAAGCGCGCGGGCAAGCACCCGTTCAGCTCGATCGACATCGAGAAATACGTCGGCAGCCAGTTGCGTCGTCAGTGTGGTGCCGCCGGAATCGACCTGAAAAAGCCTGAAATCGAAGTTCGCATCGAAGTTCGCGACCAACGGTTGTTTGTGATCCACAGCCAGCACAACGGCATCGGCGGTTATCCGCTGGGCGCGTTGGAGCAGACGCTGGTGCTGATGTCCGGTGGCTTCGATTCCACTGTTGCGGCTTACCAGATCATGCGACGCGGCCTGATGGCCCACTTCTGCTTCTTTAATCTGGGCGGGCGTGCCCACGAACTGGGCGTCATGGAAGTCGCGCATTTCATCTGGAAGAGGTACGGCAGCTCCCAACGCGTGTTATTTGTCAGTGTGCCGTTCGAAGAAGTGCTGGGAGAAATTCTCGGCAAAGTCGATAACAGTCATATGGGCGTAGTATTGAAGCGTATGATGTTGCGCGCTTCGTCCCAAATTGCCGATCGACTGCACATTGATGCGCTGGTGACCGGCGAGGCGATCTCCCAGGTATCGAGCCAGACATTGCCGAACCTGAGCGTGATCGACTGCGTGACCGACAAGCTCGTCTTGCGACCGCTCATCGCCAGCCACAAGCAGGACATCATCGATCTGGCCAACGAAATCGGCACCGCCGATTTCGCCCGGCACATGCCGGAATACTGCGGCGTCATCTCGGTCAACCCGAAGACCGCAGCCAAGCGCCATCGCGTCGAGCATGAAGAGAAAGAATTCGATATGGCGGTACTCGAGCGAGCGCTCGAAAACGCCAAACTGGTGCCGATCGATCGCGTGATCGATGAATTGGGCCAGGATTTGCAAATTGAAGAAGTCAGCGAAGCGCTGGCCGGTCAGATCGTCATCGATATCCGTCACCCGGACGCCGCTGAAGACGACCCGCTGGATCTCGCTGGCATCGAGGTACAAACGATGCCGTTTTATGCACTGAACGCTCGTTTCAAGGAACTGGACCCTACTCGCCAGTACCTGCTGTATTGCGACAAAGGCGTGATGAGTCGCCTGCATGCCCACCATTTGCTCAGTGAGGGGCATGCCAATGTGCGCGTTTATCGACCGAGCTAAGTGCCCGGGGCTGTTTGCCTGTGGCCTGCGTCACCGGCCCCCCGACACCGCCGTCAAGCTGTAACGGCCATGCCGGACACTACTGCTAATCGCTGCCATGACTTGTCAGCAAACCGAATCCTCTGATCGAGATACACAAGTGATCGAAAATCTACGCAACATCGCCATCATTGCTCACGTTGACCATGGTAAGACCACCCTGGTAGACAAACTCTTGCGTCAATCCGGCACTCTGGAGCGCAACGAGCTCAACGACGAGCGCGTGATGGACTCCAACGACCAGGAAAAAGAGCGCGGTATTACCATTCTGGCGAAAAACACCGCCATCAACTGGAACGGCTACCACATCAACATCGTGGACACCCCGGGCCACGCCGACTTCGGCGGCGAAGTTGAACGCGTAATGTCGATGGTTGACTCCGTTCTGCTGCTGGTTGACGCTCAAGACGGCCCTATGCCGCAAACCCGTTTCGTGACCAAGAAGGCTTTCGAAGCCGGCCTGCGTCCGATCGTGTGCATCAACAAGGTTGACCGTCCAGGCGCGCGTCCGGACTGGGTTCTGGACCAGATCTTCGATCTGTTCGACAACCTGGGTGCCACCGAAGAACAGCTGGACTTCAAAGTCGTCTACGCCTCGGCCCTGAACGGTATTGCCGGTCTGGACCACAACGAAATGGCTGAAGACATGACCCCGCTGTACCAGTCGATCGTCGACAACGTACCGGCGCCGGCTGTTGACCGTGACGGTCCGTTCCAGATGCAGATCTCCGCACTGGACTACAACAGCTTCCTGGGTGTTATCGGTGTTGGCCGTATCGCTCGTGGTCGCATCAAGCCGAACTCCCCGGTTGTTGCTATCGGCGCCGACGGCAAGAAGCGTAACGGTCGTATCCTGAAGCTGATGGGTCACCACGGTCTGCACCGCATCGACGTTGACGAAGCAGCAGCCGGCGACATCGTCTGCATCAGCGGCTTCGACGAGCTGTTCATCTCCGACACTCTGTGCGACATCAACACCGTCGAGGCGATGAAGCCGCTGACCGTTGACGAGCCAACCGTTTCCATGACCTTCCAGGTAAACGACTCGCCATTCTGCGGTAAAGAAGGCAAGTTCGTGACTTCCCGTAACATCAAGGAACGTCTGGACAAAGAGCTGCTGTACAACGTTGCACTGCGCGTTGAAGAAGGCGACTCGGCTGACAAGTTCAAGGTTTCCGGCCGTGGCGAACTGCACCTCTCGGTACTGATCGAAACCATGCGTCGCGAAGGCTTCGAAATGGCTGTAGGCCGTCCGGAAGTGATCATCCGTCTGGTTGACGGCGTGAAGCACGAACCGTTCGAAAACGTCACCATCGACCTGCCTGAAGAATCCCAGGGCAAGGTGATGGAAGAGATGGGCCTGCGTAAAGGCGACCTGACCAACATGGTGCCGGATGGCAAGGGCCGTGTACGTCTGGAATACAACATCCCTGCTCGTGGTCTGATCGGTTTCCGTAACCAGTTCCTGACCCTGACCAACGGTGCTGGCATCCTGACCTCGATCTTCGACCGTTACGCTCCAGTGAAGTCGGGCCACATGTCCGGCCGTCAGAACGGCGTTCTGGTTTCGGTTGAAACCGGCAAGGCTCTGACCTACTCGCTGGAAACCCTGCAGGCTCGTGGCAAGCTGTTCGTAGAACACGGCCAGGAGATCTACAACGGTCAGATCGTTGGTCAGAACAGCCGCGACAACGACCTGGGTGTCAACCCAACCAAAGGCAAGAAGCTCGACAACATGCGTGCTTCGGGTAAAGACGAAACCATCGCTCTGGTTCCACCTGTTCGCTTCACCCTGGAACAGGCTCTGGAATTCATCCAGGATGACGAGCTGTGTGAAGTGACGCCTAAGTCCATCCGTCTTCGCAAGAAGATCCTGGACGAAAGCGAGCGTACCCGCGCTGCCAAGAAAGCCAAGGCATAAGATTTAGCCCGGCTTGACGAAAACGCCCCCGGTCGAAAGGCCGGGGGCGTTTTTGTTTGTCCGGGATATGTGTGGTGTTTTGCTGGCCCCATCGCTGGCAAGCCAGCTCCCACACGATTTGAGTCGTACATGAAATTTGTGTACGACAACAATCACTGTGGGAGCTGGCTTGCCAGCGATGGCGGCCGATCAGCCGCCAAAAAAATCAGGAACTATCAGAACCGCTCGATCGACCGCGAATTCTGCTCGCGCACCACTTCCTTGGGCTTGTAAGCGCAATACCCTGGCCGCGGGCCGATTTTCGGGTGGTTGCGGCAGGTATCCGGGCGCTTTTCATAAATAGTGCACAGACGGCTCTTGCGATCCAGGTACAGGCAATCGTTGTTGCTCATGCGCTGGAGGGTGAAGATTCCCGACTTCTGGTTAAAACGCTCGACCAGACCTTCCTTTTGCAGGCGCTTGGCGATGTTCTTCGGCGGATCACCCATCTCGAACTCATCGACCACGCCGATACGGATCAGATCCTTGATCTTGACCTCGACCGGCAGGGTGCAGCAGCTGGATATGCACGAACCGCACATGGGGGCAGAATATTTTGCCCAGGTATCGAGTCGGTCGATCTCCGCGGCGGCGATCAGGTTGGGCTTCATCATCGGTTGTTACCAGCGTGTGCATCAGGGCGCGCGATCATACCGGGACTGGTGGATTTTTGAACAACCTTTCGCCAGATTTTTTCATCGGCGTGCGGCGAACCGCTAATCCGGCACGGCCCCTGCATTGATTCCGGTACACGACAATGTATTGCCGATCTGTTTCGCACTTGCGGGAAAAACTGCCGAACCAGAGCCTCTACCACCTGTCAGACCGTCTAGGCTCAGACAACTCAACGCTCGCTCGAGGTCCTATCGATGACTCAAGAACCACTTGTTCGCGAAGCAGAGGTGGCCGCATTCCGCGACGCCGTCTTGACCAAACTCACCTATGCGGTGGGCAAAGACCCGGATCACGCCTTCGACCACGACTGGTTCGAAGCCATTGCCCTGGCAGCGCGTGATCACATGGTCGAGCACTGGATGGACCACACGCGTCAGATTTATCGCAAAGGTCAGAAGCGCGTTTACTACCTCTCCCTGGAATTTCTCATCGGTCGCTTGCTCTACGACAGCCTGAGCAACCTTGGCCTGCTCGACGTCGCGCGCGAGGCCCTGACCGAACTCGGCGTCGACCTCGAGCGCATCCGCCTGCTGGAGCCCGATGCCGCGCTGGGCAACGGGGGCCTCGGTCGTCTGGCGGCGTGCTTCATGGAAAGCATGTCGACCCTGGGCATCGCCGGTCATGGCTACGGCATTCGCTATGAACACGGCCTGTTCCGTCAGGCGATTGTCGACGGCTGGCAGCAGGAGCAAACCGAACACTGGCTGGATTTCGGCAACCCTTGGGAGTTCGAGCGTCCGGAGGTGGTATATCCGATCGGTTTTGGTGGCAGCGTCGAGACCGTGACCGATGAAAGTGGCAAGTCCAAGCAAGTCTGGCACCCGGCGGAAACCGTGCGGGCCATTGCCTACGACACACCCGTGGTCGGCTGGCGAGGAGCGAGCGTGAACACCCTGCGACTGTGGCGCGCACGGGCCATGGAAGACTTGCACCTTGAGCGTTTCAACGCCGGTGACCACCTTGGCGCAGTGGCCGAAGTGGCCCGCGCCGAGAGTATCTCCCGCGTGCTGTATCCGGCGGACAGCACCGAAGCCGGCCAGGAACTGCGTCTGCGTCAGGAATACTTCTTTGTCGCGGCATCATTGCAGGACTTGCTGCGTCGCCATCGCAACATGCACACCTCGGTACTGACCCTGGGGGATCATGCGGCGATCCAGCTCAATGACACGCACCCATCGATTGCCGTTGCCGAGCTGATGCGCCAATTGGTCGACGTCTACGACGTGGCCTGGGATGCCGCCTGGCAGGTTACGGTCGACACGCTGTCCTACACCAATCACACGCTGCTGCCCGAAGCGCTGGAAACCTGGCCGGTGGGGTTGATGGAGCGCATGCTGCCACGTCACATGCAGATCATTTACCTGATCAATGCCCAGCACATCGATTCGTTGCGCGCCAAAGGCATTCACGATTTCGACGTGCTGCGCGCGGTGTCGCTGATCGAAGAAGACAATGGCCGCCGGGTACGCATGGGCAATCTGGCGTTCCTGGGCTCCCACAGCGTCAATGGCGTGTCCGGTTTGCACACGCAACTGATGCGCAAAACGGTGTTCTCCGAGCTGCACAAGCTCTACCCGGAGCGGATCAACAACAAAACCAACGGCATTACCTTCCGCCGCTGGCTTTATCAGGCCAACTCCGAGCTGACCTCGATGCTGGTCGATGCACTCGGCCCGGATCTGCTGGATAACCCCGAAGCGCGATTGCTCGATCTTGAGCCGTTCGCCGAAAAAACCGCGTTCCGCAAGGCGTTTGCCGAGCAGCGTTTGCACAGCAAAAAAGCCCTGGCGTATCTCATTCACGAACGGCTGGGCGTGGCGGTCAACCCGGCGGCGATGTTCGATGTGCAGGTCAAACGGATCCACGAGTACAAGCGCCAGTTGCTCAACCTGCTGCACACCGTGGCGTTGTACCAGGCGATTCGCGCCGAGCCGGAAATCGATTGGGTACCGCGGGTGAAGATCTTCGCCGGTAAGGCGGCGGCCAGTTATCACCAGGCCAAGCTGATCATCAAGCTGACCAACGACATCGCCCGGGTGGTGAACAACGATCCGACCGTGCGTGGCTTGCTCAAAGTAGTGTTCCTGCCCAATTACAACGTCAGCCTCGCCGAGAGCATCATTCCGGCGGCTGACTTGTCCGAACAGATCTCCACCGCCGGTTTCGAGGCGTCGGGCACCAGCAACATGAAATTCGGTCTCAACGGTGCGCTGACCATCGGCACGCTGGACGGCGCCAACGTGGAGATGTGCGAGCGCATCGGCGCCGAGCATATGTTCATCTTCGGGCTCAGCGCGCAGCAGGTGGAAGCGCGCAAGCAAAACCACGAGTTCAGTGCAGTGCCGGACATCGCTGCGTCTCACCGGCTCAACGATGTGCTGCAAGCGATTCGTAGCGGGGTGTTCTCGCCGGATGATCCGTCGCGGTACAGCGGGCTGATCGATTCGCTGGTGGATTACGACCGTTTCCTGGTCTGCGCCGATTTCGATTCCTACTGGAACGCGCAGATGCGGGTCGAAGCCCATTGGCACGATTCCAAGGAGTGGTGGCGTTCGGCGGTGTTGAACACCTCGCGGATGGGCTGGTTCTCGTCTGACCGGACGATTCGCGAGTACGCCACGGATATCTGGAAAGCGCTGGAGTAAGTCTTCGGTCGGATCGATATACTGACGCGCCGCAAAAGATCGCAGCCTTCGGCAGCTCCTGCAAAATCGCGAATTAAAGCGTTTTTGCAGGAGCTGCCGAAGGCTGCGATCTTTTGGCCGTGGCTACGCTAATCTTTCTGGATTGCGCTCAAGGATATCGACCATGCAATGGATGTTGACGCTGATTGGCCTGGTGCTGGGCTGGATACTCGACGAGTCGTTCAGCGATGCACTGCTGGGCGCGCTGCTTGGCTTGGCAATCGGCCAGGCGATTCGAGTTGGCCGTCTGGCTTCGCAGGCCGACTCGCAACGCCTTTTGTTGGAGCAGGCTCAAGTTGCGTTGCATGCCGTCGAGCAACGGCTGGCGGTGTTGGAGGTGTCTGGCGCCAAAGCCCCCGAAGTCACTGCGCCTGTCATCAGCGAAACCGACCCCATCCCCGGCACAGCGGCTTCGCATCCCCCTGTTGAGCTGGTCTGGGAGCTTCCGCCCGAACTCGAACCCCTCAGCACCGCGGCCGCCACCGTAAACCATCCCGCACCATCATTTGATGCCTGGAAACCTGCGCCGGACGTTCGCGATTCGCAACAACCGGCCCCACCTCGCGGCCCCAATTTCATCGAACGCGCTATCAATGGCGCTCGAGCATGGCTGTTCGGTGGCAACACCGTACTGCGAGTGGGCGTGGTGCTGTTGTTTCTCGGTCTGGCGTTCCTGCTGCGCTACGCAACTGAAGGCATGGTGGTGCCGATCGAGCTGCGTTATGCCGGTGTCGCGGCGGCGGCATTGGGGCTGCTTGGCCTTGGATGGTGGCTGCGGCGTCGTAACAACAATTATGCGTTGATGTTGCAAGGCGCCGGGGTTGCGGTGCTGTATCTGACGGTGTTTGCAGCGATGCGATTGCATCCGCTGCTCGACCCTTCGGCGGCGTTCGGGCTGCTGGTGGCGGTCACCGTGTTTTCGGCGATTCTGGCCATCACCCAGGACTCCTTGGGGCTGGCCTGTGCGGCGGCATTGGGCGGTTTTGCCGCGCCGATCCTGGCGTCTACCGGTAGCGGTAGCCACGTCGCGTTGTTCAGCTATTTTGCCTTGCTCAATGCCGGCATCCTGGCCATCGCCTGGTTCAAGGCCTGGCGAACGCTGAACGTGATCGGCTTTGTCGGCACTTTCGGCATTGGTTTCGCCTGGGGTGCGCGCACCTACACGCCGGAACTGTTGTGGAGCACCGAGCCGTTTCTGATTCTGTTCTTCCTGATGTACCTGGCCATCGGTCTGCTGTTCGCCCGCCGCAAGTTACTCGAGCTCGGCGACGCGCCCGAGGGCGGTGGCCGTGAGGCTCTACTGCAGTGGTCGGCACGCAAGGGCGACTATGTCGACGGTACCTTGCTATTCGGTCCGCCGCTGGTGGGCTTCGGCTTGCAGTTCGCCTTGGTGCAACACTTGGAATTCGCCGCCGCGTTCAGTGCCTTGGCGCTGGGCATCATCTACATGGGCCTGGCCCGTCTGCTGTTTGGCGGCCGAACGTTGCTGCTGGCAGAAACCTGTCTTGCCCTGGGTGTGATTTTCACCAGCCTGGCGATTCCACTGGGGCTAGATGCGCGCTGGACAACAGCAGCATGGGCCGTAGAGGGCGCCGGGATTTTCTGGCTGGGTCTGCGTCAGCAACGACCGTTGGCCCGAGCATTCGCCTTACTGCTGCAATTGGGCTCGGCACTGACGTTTCTCAGCGAGCTGGGCGCGGGTGAGAATAGTCTGCTTGAAGGTGCGCCCTTGGGCGCGCTGTTGCTTGGCGTCGCGCTGTTGTTCAGTTTCTACTCATTGCATAAAGCACTGCCCGGGCAGACTTCACCGTGGGAACGCAAAGGCGTACCGCTGTTGGCCTGTCTTGGCCTGTCGTTCATCTATCTGCTGGCGCCGCTGTTTTTCTTCGCCGAAGGCACGACGATCAGTTGGGCGCTGGCCGGGTTGATCACGTTGTTTGTCGGCCTGCGTCTGCCGTCGCGCACGTTTGTGTTCACCGCCATGGCCGTTCAGTGGCTTGGGGGCATGTTGTTCCTGGTCGCCGCGCCCTCGTTCTATGAGGACTTGCGCCCCTTGGCCCACGGCGGGTTCTGGACGCCGCTGCTACTGGGCCTGACAGGGCTGGTCGGGGCCTGGCGCTTGCAAACCGGCAACGCCGTCACGGTGTTTGATGGGCTGACTCTGCAACGTTTGTCTCAGGCGTCGCTGATTTGGGGCGCGGGTTGGTGGTCGCTGGCATGGGTCAGCGAGGTGCTGCGGTTTGCCCCGCTTGAACTGCAAGTGACGTTGCTGCTGGCGGTCGCACTATTGAGCGCAACGTTGTGGGCTGTGTTGGCCTTGCGTCTGAATTGGACGTCACTGGGTTTGCTTTGCACGTTGCTGATCCCGGCTGCCGGTGTGGTTTTGCTCGCCGCGTGGCATTCGCGTTATCACCCGGCGGCCAATTTTGGGTGGCTGGCGTGGACGGCATTGTTCGTTGTGCATTTCATTTCGCTGCGTCGCCTGGCTCCGATGCTGGCAGCGCGGGTGCTCAGTCTCGCCCATGTGCTCGGTTGCTGGCTGCTGATCGGCGTACTGGCCCTGGAATTGCGTTACGGACTTTTGCTGCTGTCCGAGCAGTACAACGCCTGGCGCTGGTTGGGTTGGGCGATTCTGCCAAGCCTGTATCTGGTGCTGGTGGCCGCGCCCCGACAGTGGCCGTGGCCGATGTCGGACCATGCGCGCGAATACCGTGTGTATGCCGCCGCGCCCTTGGCCTTGTTGATGCTCGGCTGGTTCTGGTTGGCCAACGCTGTCAGTGACGGCATGGCTGAGCCGCTGCCCTACGTACCGCTGATCAATCCGCTGGAGCTGGGTTTGTTGTTTGCGCTGTTCGGCGTTTACGTCTGGTCACGCAACGCGCTGACGCAACTGCAGTTCAACAAGGACTACGTCGCCCGCGCCACACAGCTGATCGCTGGCGTCTCGTTGTTCGTGTTCTTTACTGCACTGGTGATGCGTGCGGCCCACCATTGGGGCGGGGTGCCGTTCCAGCTCGATGCGTTGCTTGAATCCATGCGGGTGCAGGCCGGTCTGTCGATCATTTGGACGATGATCGCTCTGAGTCTGATGATCGGCGGCCATTTGCGGCATCGCCGTGAAGTCTGGCTGATCGGCGCGGCGCTGATCGGCGTGGTAGTGGCGAAACTGTTCTTTGTCGAATTGAGTAACCGTGGCGGGCTGGCGCGGATCGTGTCGTTTATTGGCGTTGGCGTGTTGCTGCTGGTGGTGGGCTACTTTGCCCCGTTGCCGCCCAAGCGTGCCGAGGCTGCGGAGGATGCCGAGAAACCGGCCCCGCAAACTGGAGGAGTGTCGTCTTGAGTCAGAAGCTGAACCTGTGCTGGTTGGGCGTGGTAGCCATGGGGATGGCGCTCTCGGCTGGCGCCCAGGAAAAACTCGCAGACTTCACCACACAAGTGCCGTTGTCCGTCAGCGGTGAGGGGCCGTGGTATCGACTTGAGCTGCCCTTGACCGTGCAACTGAATGCCCGGCAAACCGACCTGAGCGATGTGCGCGTGTTCAATGCCAATGGCGAACCACAGGCCTACGCGCTGGCGCGGGCCACCCCGCAAGCTGAAGACGGCCGCACGCTGACCGACGTCAAATGGTTCCCGCTGTACAACTCGGTAGACGCCACCGAGCATGCGCCGAGCGTGCGCGTGCAATCGACTGCCAACGGCGCGTTGGTCGAAGTGCAGCCCTCCACTCAGTTGGAGGCGGGCGAGGAAGCGTTGCGCGGCTGGCTGCTCGACGCCAGTGCCATCAAGGCGCCGTTGCAGCAGTTGGTTCTTGACTGGACCAGCGAGCGCGATGGCTTCCAGCGTTTTACCATCGAGGCCAGTGACGATTTGCAGCATTGGCAGTCATGGGGAGAAGGGCAGGTCGCGCGGCTGACTTTTGCCGATGAGCGAGTCGAGCAACACGAAGTCGCTCTGCCCGGGCAGTCGGCGCGCTACTTGCGATTGCTGTGGGAGGCACCGCAATTGGCGCCGACCCTGACGTCGGCGCAACTGCAAAGCAGCCGCAGTCTGCCGTTGCCGTTGGTCTGGTCGCAAGCGTTGGCCGGCACCAGCGTGAAGGCCGGCGAGTACACCTGGCAATTGCCGATGAGCGTCAGCGTCGAGCGAGTGCAGGTCGAACTGAGCCAGGCCAACAGTCTGGCGCCGGTCACGTTGTCCGGTCGTCGCGATGGTAGCCTGCCGTGGCAACCTCTGAGCAACGGTCTGCTTTATCGCCTGACCCAGGGCAGTCAGGATGTGGTTCAGGATCAGTTGCAATTGTCGGGGCAGACCGTGCAGCAATTGAAGCTGACCGTGGACGAGCGCGGCGGTGGATTGGGGGCGCAGGTGCCGGTAATAAAGTTCGCCGTGCGGGCGACGCATCTGGTCTTTCTGGCGCGAGGGCCGGGGCCTTATACGCTGGCGCTGGGCAACTCGACGGTGAAGGCGGCAAACCTGCCATTGTCGACCCTGATACCGGACTTCAACGCGGCGAAACTGGCGACATTGGGCAAGGCAGCGGTGGATGCCGGGGTTGTGGTTACGCCTTCGGCTACGCCAGGGCCGGCAGTGGTGGGCACCGACTGGAAGAAATTCGGCCTGTGGGCGGTGCTGTTGCTCAGCGTATTGTTCCTGGCGGCGATGGCGTTCAGCCTGTTGCGCAAACCACCGGTCAAGCCCTGAAACCGGTTGCTTGGCACCCGATCGCGAGCAGGCGGGCTCCTGCATGAATATCGAAATTGGCGCCCGTCGACGCCTCATATCTGAGCCGTTTCCTACTACGCTAAACCCGGAGCATGAACTCTCTTCAGCCGATCACGTCTGATAGGAGGAAATGCGCCCCGACTCGCGTTAAACTGCGCGGGTTTTTAGCCCCCCCATTCCTCCGGAGCCTTCCATGTCCCGCGTTACCTTGAGTCGCTATTTGATTGAGCAGACCCGTAGCAACAACACTCCTGCCGATCTGCGCTTCCTGATCGAAGTGGTGGCGCGTGCTTGCAAGGAAATCAACCACGCCGTGTCCAAAGGCGCCCTCGGCGGCGTTCTGGGCAGCATGGGCACTGAAAACGTCCAGGGCGAAGTGCAGAAAAAGCTCGACGTGATCTCCAACGAGATCCTGCTCGAGGCCAATGAATGGGGCGGTCACCTGGCCGGCATGGCGTCCGAAGAAATGGACAACGCCTACCAGATCCCGGGCAAATACCCGAAAGGCGCATACCTGCTGGTCTTCGACCCACTGGACGGCTCGTCGAACATCGACATCAACGCCCCGGTCGGCACGATCTTCTCGGTACTGCGTTGCCCGAACGAATACCTGAGCCAGAACGAACCCCTGAACGAAAAAGCCTTCCTGCAGCCAGGTACCCAGCAAGTGGCCGCCGGTTACGCGATCTACGGTCCCCAGACCATGCTGATCCTGACCCTGGGCGACGGCGTCAAAGGCTTCACCCTGGACCGTGAAATGGGCAGCTTCGTACTGACTCACGAAAACATCACCATTCCGGAAGCCACCCAGGAATTTGCCATCAACGCCTCCAACCAGCGTCACTGGGAAGCACCGGTGCAGCGCTACGTCGGCGAATTGCTGGCAGGCGATGAAGGCCCGCTGAAAAAGAACTACAACATGCGCTGGGTGGCCGCGATGGTTGCCGATGTGCATCGCATCCTGACCCGTGGCGGTCTGTTCATGTACCCGCGTGACAGCCGCGAGCCGTCGAAGCCGGGCAAGCTGCGCCTGATGTACGAAGCCAACCCGATGTCGTTCCTCGTGGAACAAGCGGGCGGCGCCTCCACCGACGGTCACCAGCGCATCCTCGACATTCAGCCGGAAGGCCTGCACCAGCGCGTAGCGGTGTTCCTCGGTTCGAAAGAAGAAGTGGCCCGCGTCACGGCTTACCACAAGGAGTAAATCATGACTGCGCCCTGGCAGCCGTTGCTCGAATGGTGGTTCGGAACGTCTGAATCAGCCAAGCAAGTGGCGGCACAGAAGGGCAAGTTGTGGTTCGGCAAGCGTGACAGCCAGGACCTCGAAGCGCGCGAGCGTTTCGGGGACTGGGTCGAGCAGGCATTGACCGGTGGATTGACCGAGTGGACGCAACGTCCCGAAGGTTGGCTGGCCCTGGTGCTGTTGCTCGATCAACTGCCGCGAATGATCTTTCGCGATTCTCCCAAAGCGTTTTCCGGCGATTCCCGGGCACAGCAACTCGTTGCCCAAGGCATTGCGGCGGACTTCGATCGGCAATTGCCGCCGATCCAGCGGGTGTTCATCTATCTGGTGTTCGAGCACAGCGAAAACCTCGCGGTGCAGAACGAAGGTGTCTCGCGGTACATCGAGTTGGTGGCGCAACAGCCGGAAAGTGACCAGGCGCTGTTTGCCGATTACCTGGACTACGCCCAGAAGCATCAGAAAGTGATCGCGCAGTTTGGTCGGTTTCCGCATCGCAATGCGGTGTTGGGAAGGGAGTCTACGCCTGAGGAGTTGGCGTTTCTCTCCAGACCGGGTTCACGATTCTAGTATTTCGTTAGTGCTGAGGCTGCCATCGCTGGCAAGCCAGCTCCCACAGGGTTTTGCGTCGTACACAAAAATTGTGTCCGCTGCAAAACATTGTGGGAGCTGGCTTGCCAGCGAAAGGGCCGGTGTGGGCACCTTAGATCCTGAAACTCCCCACCAACTGCTTCAACCGTGCCGCCTGCTGCTCAAGATCGGCACACGCGCGCAAGGTCGCCTGCAGGTTCTCTACACCTT
>NZ_RCNW01000250.1:0-2815 GCF_004307605.1 Pseudomonas sp. Sample_24 | reverse complement strand
GGCGTGCGTGGTATCCCGACCCTGATGCTGTTCAAGAACGGCAACGTTGAAGCGACCAAGGTC
Organism: Pseudomonas sp. Sample_24; assembly: GCF_004307605.1. Lineage (NCBI taxonomy): Bacteria > Pseudomonadati > Pseudomonadota > Gammaproteobacteria > Pseudomonadales > Pseudomonadaceae > Pseudomonas > Pseudomonas sp. Sample_24. The sequence continues at coordinate 2,752 of NZ_RCNW01000250.1, read as the reverse complement.
GGCGCACTGTCGAAGTCGCAACTGGCTGCTTTCCTCGACGCCAACATCTAAGCGTTGTTATAAAGCGTCATGAAAAGGCCCCGCATAATGCGGGGCCTTTTCGTTATTGAGGGCTAGACGCTCCGAAACTCAGGTGGTACATTCGGCCCCGCACTGGTTTCTCCAATGCCCCCTGCTAGCCGTCGCCGACGCTCTCCTTTTCGAATAAGTACGCGATCCTGTCGCCTTCTCCGCGGCGCGGCCTCATTAAGCCAAAAGCTTAATTTTCCCCCCTCCATAAATGATTACGTCATTCCTATATGAATCTGACTGAACTCAAGCAAAAGCCGATTACCGAACTGCTCGAATTGGCCGAACAGATGGGCATAGAAAATATGGCCCGTTCGCGCAAGCAGGACGTGATTTTCTCCCTGCTGAAAAAGCACGCGAAAAGCGGCGAGGAAATCTCCGGTGATGGCGTGCTGGAGATTCTCCAGGACGGCTTCGGCTTCCTCCGCTCTGCAGACGCCTCCTATCTCGCCGGCCCGGACGATATCTACGTCTCGCCGAGCCAGATCCGTCGCTTTAACTTGCGCACCGGTGACACCATCGTTGGCAAGATCCGCCCTCCGAAGGAAGGCGAGCGTTATTTCGCGCTGCTGAAGGTCGACACGATCAACTTCGACCGTCCGGAAAACGCGAAAAACAAGATTCTCTTCGAGAACCTGACCCCGCTGTTCCCGACCGTGCGCATGAAGATGGAAGCCGGCAACGGCTCCACCGAAGACTTGACCGGTCGTGTTATCGACCTGTGCGCCCCGATCGGCAAAGGCCAGCGCGGTCTGATCGTTGCACCGCCGAAAGCCGGTAAGACGATCATGCTGCAGAACATCGCGGCGAACATTGCGCGCAACAACCCTGAAGTTCACCTGATCGTGCTGCTGATCGACGAACGTCCGGAAGAAGTAACCGAAATGCAGCGCACCGTGCGCGGCGAAGTGGTTGCCTCGACGTTCGACGAGCCGCCAACCCGTCACGTACAGGTGGCCGAAATGGTGATCGAGAAGGCCAAGCGCCTGGTCGAGCACAAGAAAGACGTGGTGATCCTGCTCGACTCCATCACCCGTCTGGCCCGTGCCTACAACACCGTGATCCCGAGCTCCGGCAAAGTGCTCACCGGTGGTGTCGATGCCCACGCCCTGGAGAAGCCAAAGCGTTTCTTCGGTGCTGCGCGGAACATCGAAGAAGGCGGCTCGCTGACCATCATCGCCACCGCGCTGGTTGAAACCGGCTCGAAGATGGACGAAGTGATCTACGAGGAATTCAAAGGCACCGGCAACATGGAACTGCCTCTGGATCGCCGCATCGCTGAAAAGCGCGTGTTCCCGGCCATCAACATCAACCGTTCCGGCACCCGCCGCGAAGAGTTGCTGACCGCCGACGACGAGTTGCAGCGCATGTGGATCCTGCGCAAGCTGCTGCACCCGATGGACGAAGTTGCTGCCATCGAGTTCCTGGTCGACAAGCTGAAAACGACCAAGACCAACGATGAGTTCTTCCTGTCGATGAAACGCAAGTAAGTCGAGCAGGTTGTGCCATACAGGGCACCAGAGCCGGGGAAACCCGGCTTTTTGCTATCTGATTTTTGATGAACCGGCAGTTCGTGGTTCTGAATAGAGGGGTTCGGCGCTAAACTGCCTGCCCCGAACGCCACGGCCAACACGAGGCTTACGCATGCAGTATCGCGACTTGCGCGACTTTATCAGCGGGCTGGAACAGCGCGGCGAGCTCAAGCGCATCCAGATTCCGGTGTCCCCAGTGCTCGAAATGACCGAGGTCTGTGACCGCACCTTGCGCGCCAAAGGCCCGGCCCTGCTGTTTGAAAAGCCTGTCGGTTATGACATTCCGGTGCTCGGCAACCTGTTCGGCACCCCCGAGCGCGTTGCGTTGGGCATGGGCGCCGAAGCGGTCAGCGAACTGCGCGAAATCGGCAAGTTGCTGGCGTTCCTCAAGGAACCCGAGCCGCCGAAAGGGCTGAAAGACGCCTGGTCCAAACTGCCGATCTTCCGCAAGATCATCTCGATGGCGCCCAAGGTCGTCAAAGATGCGATCTGCCAGGAAGTGGTCATCGAAGGCGATGACGTCGATCTCTCGACACTGCCGGTGCAGACCTGCTGGCCGGGCGACGTGGCGCCGCTGATCACCTGGGGCCTGACCGTTACCAAAGGTCCGAACAAGGATCGGCAGAACCTCGGGATCTACCGTCAGCAAGTGATCGGCCGCAACAAAGTCATCATGCGTTGGCTCAGCCACCGTGGCGGCGCGCTGGATTACCGCGAATGGTGCGAGAAGCATCCGGGGCAACCGTTCCCGGTGGCCGTGGCGCTGGGCGCTGACCCGGCGACCATTCTCGGCGCCGTGACCCCGGTGCCCGACAGTCTCTCCGAATACGCTTTCGCCGGCCTGCTGCGCGGCAACCGCACCGAACTGGTGAAATGCCGGGGCAACGACCTGCAAGTGCCGGCCACCGCCGAGATCATCCTTGAAGGCGTGATCCATCCGGGCGAGATGGCCGATGAAGGCCCGTACGGCGACCACACCGGCTACTACAACGAAGTCGACAGCTTCCCGGTGTTCACCGTCGAGCGCATCACCCATCGGATCAAGCCGATCTACCACAGCACCTACACCGGACGTCCACCGGATGAGCCGGCGATCCTCGGCGTGGCGCTGAACGAAGTGTTCGTGCCGATCCTGCAGAAGCAGTTCCCGG
>NZ_RCNW01000293.1:0-2824 GCF_004307605.1 Pseudomonas sp. Sample_24 | reverse complement strand
AACTGCGCTCCATGATGCCGTGGATCGGTGCCAACAAGATCGTCGACAAAGCCAAAAACTAAGTCTGACACTTGTACGAAAAACGCGGCTTAGGCCGCGTTTTTTCGTTTGGATCGCCGGTTCTGGTATAAAGCTGCATCGTTTGCGATGCGAACCGCTGTCGCAGACACCTGTCGAAACTTTCCACCCCGTTGCAAGGTATTGTCCATGAGCGAACGTCCCGAAGAGCCAAACCAGGCCTCTGACGCCGAAAGCCTGCTGCCCATCGATGAACATATCGAAGAAGGGCACGACGCTGAAGGCCGTAAAGTCCGGCATCGTGGTATCTATCTTTTGCCGAATCTGTTTACCACTGCGAACCTGTTCGCAGGTTTCTATTCCATCATCAACTCGATGAGCGCGCAGGCCGCCTTGAGCGCCGGCGACTCGGTCAGCGCAAGCAAGTACTTCGCTTTCGCTGCCATCGCGATCTTTGTCGCCATGGTGCTTGACGGCCTGGATGGTCGTGTTGCCCGCATGACCAACACCCAGAGTGCGTTCGGTGCCGAGTACGACTCGCTGTCGGACATGGTCGCTTTCGGTGTGGCGCCGGCGTTGCTGGCATTTGGTTGGGCGCTGGGCGACATGGGCAAGGTTGGCTGGATGGTCGCCTTCATATATGTAGCGGGCGCTGCGTTGCGTCTGGCGCGCTTCAACACTCAGGTCGGCACCGCCGACAAGCGCTATTTCATCGGTCTGGCCAGCCCGGCTGCTGCCGGAGTCGTGGCGGGTATCGTTTGGGCGTTCAGCGATTACGGCATTCAGGGCTCCAAGATGTCCTTTCTGGTGGCGTTGATGGTGGCAGCCGCGGGCATGCTGATGGTCAGCAACATCAAGTACAACAGCTTCAAGGAGCTGGACCTGAAAGGACGCGTACCTTTCGTGGCTATCCTCGCTGTCGTGCTGGTGTTCGCAGTCGTGTTCAGTGATCCTCCGCGCATTCTGCTGCTGGTGTTCCTCGCCTATGCGGCTTCCGGACCGGTGCAGTACTTGTTACATCTTCGTCGGCGCAAAAGCGTCGAGTGATGTAATTTCCCTCATACTCCGCAGACTGTTGGTGCATCTGTTCTCCAATGCTGCGGAGTAGCCATGCTGATCAAAATCCCCAAAGCGTCCGATTGCCATGAATCGGACGTCACGCCTGAATCTATTTATCTTTCTCGACGCACTGTGTTGGGCGCTGCTGCTGCCGGATTGGCTGTGGGCGCTCTGCCTCATTGGGCAGTGGCTGATGAGGCGGCGCGTTATCCGGATGTGGAGCCTGGCAAGGCGCCTTCCTGGTTCAGCGAAAAGCTGCCTTCGACCAAATGGGGCGCGGTCAATGTCAGGGATGAGGCAATAACCCCCTTCAAGGATGCGACCCATTACAACAACTTTTATGAGTTCGGTGCCGACAAGGGCGATCCGGCTGCCAATGCCGGCACCCTGAAGACTGAACCGTGGACGGTGGTCGTGGACGGGGAGGTGGGCAAGCCGGGACGGTATGCGCTGGAAGACTTCATGAAGCCTTATCAGTTGGAGGAGCGCATTTACCGACTTCGCTGCGTTGAGGCGTGGTCCATGGTGATTCCCTGGATAGGCTTCCCGATATCGGCTTTGCTCAGCCAGGTCGAGCCAACGTCAAAGGCCAGATTCATTCGCTTTGAAACTCTGCAGGATCCCAAGAGCATGCCGGGGCAGCGCTCTGGTTTTGCCTTGATTGACTGGCCTTATGTGGAAGGACTTCGACTGGATGAGGCGATGAATCCTTTGGCGATACTGGCGGTGGGGATGTACGGGCGCAAATTGCCGAACCAGAACGGAGCGCCGCTGCGTTTGGTAGTGCCGTGGAAGTACGGGTTCAAAAGCATCAAGTCCATCGTGCGCATCAGTCTGGTGAGCGAGCAGCCCAAAACCACTTGGCAGAGTATTGCCTCGGACGAATATGGTTTCTATGCGAACGTGAATCCTGCGGTTGACCACCCACGCTGGACGCAGGCGCGTGAGCGACGCTTGCCAAGTGGTCTGTTCAAGCCGAATGTGCGGGACACGCAAATGTTCAACGGCTATGCGGACGAAGTTGCTTCTCTATATACAGGGCTCGATCTGCGGAAGAATTACTGATGCGATATCCGCTTTGGCGTATTGGCGTTTTCATTGCGGCGATGGTGTGGCCCCTGCTCTGGTTGTATCAGGCTTGGGAGGATGTGTTGGGGCCAGACCCTGGCAAAGTGCTGGTCGACCGGTTGGGATTGGGAACGCTTGTCCTCTTGCTTATTACATTAAGTATGACGCCACTGCAGAAACTCACAGGTTGGGCGGGGTGGATTGCTGTCCGGCGTCAGCTGGGGCTTTGGTGCTTCTGTTATGTCGTACTGCACTTGAGCGCCTATTTGGCATTTATTCTGGGGTTTGACTGGTCGCAATTGGGCGTCGAGTTGCGCAAGCGTCCTTACATCATTGTTGGTGCGCTAGGTTTTCTGTGTTTGCTGGCACTGGCTGTGACTTCCAATCGATACAGTCAAAGAAGGTTGGGTGTTCGTTGGAAGAAGTTGCATCGTCTGGTGTATGTGATTCTGGGGCTTGGATTGCTGCATATGCTGTGGATCGTGCGTGCCGATCTGAAGGAGTGGGCGATCTATGCCGTTATAGGTGTGTTGCTGCTAGTGCTGCGCCTACCGCCGGTGGCACGCCGAATCCCACGATTAATGACAAAAAAGGCCTCTTCTGCCAAAAAGGCGTAAATAGTGGTTGACGGCAGATCTCAGGTGTCTATAATTCGCCCCACTTCCGGCGCAGTCGAAAC
>NZ_RCNW01000408.1:0-22087 GCF_004307605.1 Pseudomonas sp. Sample_24 | reverse complement strand
GGTTCCAACTGTTCGGCAACGTCGGCGGCCTGACCACCAACGAGTTCTGCGAAGTACGCGGCGGCTACATCATGAGCGAATGGCACAAGCTGCGTTTCGCCCAGCGTCACATCAACATGTGCTCGATGGCTTTGTCCAAGCGCGTGTTGACCATGACCGGGCGTATGTCGGTGTTCCGCGCCACCGTGGTCACCAACCCGGAATTCATCGCCGACGTGGAAAGCGACTCGCTGCAACACTGGCGCCTGGGTCGCTTCAAGTTCCTGACCGGCGACGACAAATCGAGCTGGTTCAGCCTGATGCGCCTGGGCTACGACACGTTCTACGTGCCCGATGCCGCGATCAACACCGTTGAGCATCCGCCGGAAAAGAGCTTCATCAAGGCCAGCCGCAAATTGATGTTCCGCTGGTACGGCAACAACCTGCGCCAGAATTCCCGCGCCCTGGGCCTTGGCATCAAGCGCCTCGGTGCGTTCACGTCGGTGGTGCTGTTCGATCAGCGCGTGTCGATGTGGACCTCGCTGCTCGGCCTGACCGTAGCGATCATCGCCAGCTTCAAGTACGGCACCGCCTTCATCCTGGTGTACCTGCTGTGGATCGGTATCACTCGCCTGATCCTGACCCTGTTGCTGTCCTGCTCCGGCCACCGGATCGGGCCGGCTTACCCGGCGATTCTCTATTACAACCAGATCGTCGGCGCGCTGGTGAAGATCTACGTGTTCTTCCGCCTCGACCAACAGTCCTGGACTCGCCAGCCCACATCCCTGACCCGTGATCTCGCCAGCTTTCAACGTTGGTTCAACACCTGGTCGTCTCGGACCATGACCTTCTCCGCCGGCAGCATTTTTGTCGCCGTGCTGCTGATGATGGTCTGACCGCCCCCTTATTGAATTAACAAGGAAATCGCCTCTATGAATACCGCCGTCAATGCCAACGTAGTCCATGAATCCGAAGCCCAGCGCCAACACGCCCGCGTGAAAATTCCGGCCAAGCTGCGTTTCTTCGGCCCCGACCGGACACCGGTCGAAGCGCGAGTGATCGACCTGTCCGCCGGTGGCCTGGCCTTCAATGCCGGGCAACTGCCACTGAAGGTCGGCGACAAATACAAGGCTCGTCTGCAATTCGTCATCGACAACCTTGGCCTGGCAATGGATGTGGAGCTGCAGGTGCGCTCCAATGATCGCGAGACCGGTCGTACCGGTTGCCAGTTCCAGAACCTGGAACCGCAAGACATCTCGACCTTGCGCCACCTGATCACTTCGCACCTGGCCGGCGACATCGTCACCATCGGCGAAGTGCTGGCGACCCTGCAGCGCGACAACTTCACCAAGGCGCGCAAGAGCAAGGACGGCGGCCACGGCATGAGCGCGTTCGGCCGCATGAAAGCCGTGACCTTCAGCCTGGGCATTTTCGTCGTCGGCCTGGCGGCATTCGGTTTCATCTTCAAGTCGGTGTACGGCATGTACTTCGTCAGCCACGCCCAGGCCGGCCTGGTCAGCGTGCCGGGCGTGAACATCACCATGCCCCGCGACGGTACCGTGCAGAGCCTGGTGAAGTCCGACGGCGTGGCCGCCAAAGGCGCACCGCTGGCGACGTTCAGCACCAGCATGCTCGACGTGCTCAAGGGCCATCTGGAAGACGACCAACTGTCGCCAGCCAAAGTTGAAGAGCTGTTCGGCAAGCAAATGACCGGCACCCTGACCTCGCCATGCGATTGCACCGTGGCCCAGCAAATGGTCGCCAACGGTCAGTACGCCAGCAAGGGCGATGTGATCTTCCAACTGGTGCCGCGCAACACCGAAGCCAACGTTGAAGCGCGCTTCACCTACCGCCAGTTCGCTGACGTACTGCCAGGCACCGCCGTGCGCTTCCAGATCGCCGGTGAAGACAAGACCCGCACCGGCAAGATCGTCAGCAGCACCAGCCTGAAAAGCGCCGACCTGTCGTCCGACATTCGCGTGCTGATCCAGCCTGACGAAGCCCTGGACAGCACCCTCGCCGGCCGCCCGGTTGAAGTCAACAGCGACCGCGGCCCGAACCTGAACTGGCTGATCGACAAAGCCATGGCTGCTGGTCTGTAACCGGAGGACATGCCCGTGACGATCATTAGTCTCCTGAGAACGCCGCGATCCCTGTGGGAGCTGGCTTGCCAGCGATCGGATCAACTCGGTTCATGTGATGCACCGAGCCGTCTGCATCGCGAGCAGGCTCACTCCTACAGGGGTTCTCTGTGTGCCGTCGCATTGGCCGTCAGCCTTGCCGGTTGCGCCGGCCTGCCTGACCAGCGCCTGGCCAACGAAGCGCTCAAGCGCGGCGACACCGCCACCGCGGCAGCGAACTATCAACAGTTGGCAAGCCTGGGTTACAGCGAAGCCCAGGTCGGCCTGGCCGACATTCAGGTCGACAGCCGCGACCCGGCGCAAATGAAACAGGCCGAGGCGACCTACCGCGCCGCTGCCAGCGTTTCGCCGCGGGCCCAGGCGCGTCTCGGTCGCCTGCTGGTGGCCAAGCCCGGCTCCACCGAAGCCGAGCAGCACGAAGCCGAGACTCTGCTCAAGAAAGCCGCCGCCGCTGGCGAAGGCAACACCTTGATCCCGTTGGCGATGCTGTACCTGCAGTACCCGCACAGCTTCCCCAACGTCAATGCCCAGCAGCAGATCAGCCAATGGCGCGCCGAAGGCAAGCCGGAAGCCGGTCTGGCGCAAGTGCTGTTGTATCGCACCCAAGGCACTTACGATCAGCACCTGGACGACGTGGAAAAGATCTGCAAAGCCGCGATCAACACCACCGATATCTGCTACGTCGAACTGGCCACGGTCTACCAGAAAAAAGCCCAGCCTGAACAACAGGCCGAGTTGATCAAACAGATGCAGGCCGGTCATGCCCGCGGCACCGTAACGGCCCAACGTGTCGACAGCGTCGCCCGTGTCCTGGCCGATGCGAACCTCGGCACGCCTGACGAAAAAACCGCACAGTCGTTGCTCGAACCGATCGCTCCGGGTTACCCGGCATCGTGGGTCACCCTCGCGCAACTGCTCTACGACTTCCCCGAACTGGGCGACGTCGATCAGATGATGAAGTACCTGGACAACGGCCGCGCTGCCGACCAACCGCGTGCCGAGTTGTTGCTGGGCAAACTCTACTACGAAGGCAAGATGGTCCCGGCCGACGCCAAGGTCGCCGAAGAACACTTCCAGAAAGCCGTCGGCCGCGAAGTCGCCGCCGATTACTACCTCGGCCAGATCTATCGCCGTGGCTACCTGGGCAAGGTCTATCCGCAAAAGGCCCTCGATCACCTGCTGACCGCTGCGCGCAATGGTCAGAACAGCGCCGACTTTGCCATCGCCCAGCTGTTCTCCCAAGGCAAAGGCACCAAGCCTGACCCGCTCAATGCGTACGTCTTCAGCCAATTGGCCAAGGCCCAGAACACTCCGCAGGCCACCGAGCTTGCACAAACACTCGAAGCGCAACTGCCGCCTGCGCAACTGGCCCAAGCCCAACGTCTGTTGAAACAGGAACAGGCCGTGCGCGGCAACTTGAGCCAGAACACGCTGCCGCTGCATGCCCTGCAAGAAGAAGATGGCGAGGAATCCCTATGAAATTGAATCCATTCATGAAGGCCGGTATCGGTCTCACGTTCGCGCTGATCTGGTCTTGCCCGACACTCGCGGCGATGACTGAAGACACCAAGAACTTTGGCCTGGACGTGAAGATCACCGGTCAGTTCGAAGACGACCGTGACCTGGGCACCCAGAGCGGCGGCGACGTCAACGGCCTCGGCCTCGACTTGCGTCCATGGGTTTATGGCGAAAGCGGCGCGTGGAGCGCCTACGCCATGGGTCAGGCGGTGACGTCTACCGACATCATCGAGACCGACACCCTGCAACAGTCCGACGGTGCCGAGAACAGCAACAACAACGACCGCGAAACCAAGAAGAACTACCTGGCGATGCGCGAGTTCTGGGTCGGCTACAGCGGCTTCACGCCCTACCCCGGCGAGATCCTGAAGTTTGGTCGCCAACGCCTGCGCAATGACGACGGCCAGTGGCGCGACACCAATATCGAGGCCCTGAACTGGACCTTCGACACCACGCTGCTGCGCGCCAACGTGGGTATCGCCGAACGCTTCAGCGAGTACCGCACCGACTTGAAAGAACTGGCCCCTGAAGACAAGGATCGCCTGCACGCTTACGCCGACGCGGCGTACCAGTGGACACCGGGCAACTGGGTCGGCATTCGTGGTCATCACACCCACGACGATGGCAAGCTCGATTACCCGACGCCCGGCGAAGCCAGCGATTCGCTGGACAAGAAACAGAACGGCGACATCAGCTGGCTGGGCCTCACCGCCGACAGCGACGCCTACAACTGGCGCAACACCAACACCGTCAACTACTGGGGCAGCATCACCGGCATGAGCGGTGACCGCGACACGGTCAACCCGCTGAACGCCGATGGCAGCGCTCCGGCGCAAGCCAAGCGCAGCGGCGATGTCGACGGCTGGGCCACGGACCTGGGCGTGCGTCTGCGCCTCGATCCGCAATGGCAAGTGGGTGCCGCCTATGCCCGTGCCAGCGAAGACTACGAACAGAACGGCCTGGAAAGTAACCGCTCGAACTACACCGGTACCCGCTCGCGCGTGCACCGTTTCGGCGAAGCGTTCCGTGGCGAAATGAACAACCTGCAATCGGCCACGCTGTTCGGTTCGTGGATGCTCAACGACGAATACGACGCCAGCCTGATCTACCACAAGTTCTGGCGTGTCGACGGCAACAAGCCGGTCGGCAGCAACGGCATCGACGCGGTGCAGAACAACACCGACGACGTGACCGGCGCAATCCTTTCCAGCACCTCCCTGCCGCTGAACGATGGCGAGAAAGACCTCGGTCAGGAAATGGATCTGGTCGTCACCAAGTACTTCAAGCAAGGCTTGCTGCCGGCCTCGATGAGCCAGGCGATCGACGAGCCTTCGGCGCTGGTGCGCTTGCGTGGCGGCGTGTTCAAGCCGGGTGATGCGTACGGCAAGGAAGTCGACTCGTACATGCACCGCGCATTCATCGACGTGATCTGGCGCTTCTGATGCACATTGCGAAGGGAGTCTCCCAGATGAATCATCAAGCCCGAAAAGGCTCGATCAGCCTGTTGGCCGGCGCCATGCTGCTGGCCAGCGCGACTGCCTTCGCCAATGTGGAGCCAGCGGCTCCTCTAGCCGGCAAGCAGGCGACCGTGGCCAAGGAGCTGCAACAGGCCAAGACCTATACCGTCAGCAGTGCACCGACCGCGCCGCTGGAACTGGCCACGCCGAAGCTGCCGGACGTTTCCGGCTACACCGCCGAGGCCATCGCGGCGAAAATCGTGCGCGGCAAAGCGGGCAAGATCAGTGTGCGCCGGATGATGCAGGAAGACGCTCTGAAGGACTTCATCGGCGGCGACAACAAGATGGCCGAATGGGTGGTGCGCCAGCACGGCATCCCTCAGGCGATCTTTGTCGACGACGGCTACATGAACCTCAAGGACCTGGCGAAGAAGCTGCCCAAGCAGTATTTCAGCGAAACCTCGCCGGGTGTGTTCCTGGCCAGATTGCCGATCGTGGTCGGCCGTAACGGCATCCTCGAAATCGACAAACAGACCCAGGAATTGCGTCTGTCCCAGGAAGCCGGTGCGTTCCTGGTCAACGACGGCAAATTGTTCGTGCGTGACACCAGGATCACTGGCTGGCGCGAGAAGGACAACGGCCCGGCGACGTTCAAGTCGCCAAAGGAATTCCGTCCGTTCCTGCTGGCATGGGGCGGCACCGAGACCTACATCGCCAACAGCAAGCTCGCCAGTTTCGGTTATGCCAACAGTAAGTCCTACGGCGTGAGTATTTCCCAGTACACGCCGAACATGGCCAAGGTGCTCAAGCGTCCTGAGCCGACCGGCTGGATCGTCGGTTCCGAATTCTCGGACATGTGGTACGGCTTCTACTGCTACGAAACCAGCAACTTCGTAGTCAAGGGCAACACCTACAAAGACAACATCGTCTACGGCATCGACCCCCACGACCGTTCCCACGGCCTGATCATTGCCGACAACACGGTGTACGGAACGAAGAAGAAGCACGGGATCATTATTTCCCGTGAGGTCAACGACAGCTTCATCTTCAACAACCGCAGCTACGACAACAAGTTGTCGGGCCTGGTGATCGACCGTAACAGCGTCAACAACCTGATCGCCTACAACGAGATCTACCAGAACCACACCGACGGCATCACCCTCTACGAGAGTGCCGACAACCTGCTGTGGGGCAACAAAGTCGTCAGCAACCGCCGCCACGGCATCCGCATTCGTAACAGCGTGAACATTCGCCTCTACGAAAACATCGCCATGGCCAACGGTTTGACCGGCGTCTATGGCCACATCAAAGACCTGACCAACACCGACCGAGACATCAAGCTCGACCCGTTCGACGCCCAGGTGTCGCTGATCGTGGTCGGCGGTGAACTGGCGGCCAACGGCAGCGGCCCGCTGTCCATCGACTCGCCGCTGAGCGTCGAGTTGTATCGCGTGTCCATGCTCGCCCCGACCAAATCCAGTGGCATCAGCTTCTCGGGGATTCTCGGTGAGCGCCAGGATGAAATTCTCGACTTGCTGGTACGCCAGCAGAAAGCCGTGCTGATCGACCCTGTCGAACGCCAGACCGAAATGCAGGACTGAGGATAATTTTATGCACCCACACTTGATCAAATTACTCAGCCTGTCGGCCCTGACCGCGGGCATTCTCGCGGCCAGTGGCGGCGCCCGTGCCGATGAAGTCCAGGCACCCAAATTTTCCGCTGAACCGTGCTGCAGCCTCTGCCCGGCCGCTCACGATGCGAAGAATTACACCACACGTTATCAGCAGAATTTCACCACGCTGGTGCAGGCCCAGGGCGACTGGTTGTTCCGTACGCAAGAAGACTTGCGCACCGAGTTCGACACCACCCCCGCCGGCTACAAACGCATGAAACAACTGCACGATGCGTTCAAGAGCAAAGGCGTGGAACTGGTCATCGTTTACCAGCCGACCCGTGGCCTGGTGAACCGCAACAAGCTCAACCCGGCGGAGAAAGCCAGCTACGACTTCGACAAGGCGTTGCGCAACTACAAGACCATGCTCGGCCGTTTCGCACAGATGGGTTACGTAGTGCCGGACCTGTCGCCGCTGACCAACGAACAACTGCCCGAGACCCTGCCCGCTCACGACTTTTACTTCCGTGGCGACCAGCACTGGACACCGTACGGCGCGCAGCGCACAGCGAAAATCGTTGCCGAAAAGGTCAAGCAGATCCCGGCCTTCGCCGACATTCCCAAGCGTGAATTCGAGACCCATAAGTCGGGTCGCATGGGCAAGACCGGAACATTGCACAACATGGCCGGTCAACTCTGTGGCACCAGCTACGCGATCCAGTACATGGATCAATTCACCACCGAGCCAAAAGGTGAAGCAGGCGATGGCGATCTGTTCGGCGACTCCGGCAATCCGGAGATCACCCTGGTCGGCACCAGCCACAGTGGCAAGAACTACAACTTCGCCGGTTTCCTCGAAGAGGCTATCGGCGCCGACATTCTCAACGTGGCGTTCCCCGGCGGTGGCCTGGAAGGTTCGATGCTGCAGTACCTGGGCAGCGAGGAGTTCCAGAAGAACCCACCGAAAATTCTCATCTGGGAATTCTCGCCGCTCTATCGCCTCGACCAGGAAACCATCTACCGCCAGATGATGGCGTTGCTGGACAACGGTTGCGAAGGCAAGGATGCACAGATGTCCGGGAGCGCCACCCTGAAGCCGGGCAAAAACGAATTGATGGTCAACAGCAAAAACCTCGACCTGCGTAACAGCAGTCACCAGGTCGACATCCGCTTCGCCGACACGTCGGTGAAAACCTTGCAAGCCACCCTCTGGTACATGAACGGTCGCCACGAGGACATCAAGATCGAAAAACCGGAAACCTCCGAGACTGACGGACGTTTCGCCTTCGAGTTGCGCACGGACGAAGACTGGGCCTCGCAGAATCTGCTGGCCGTTGAAGTCCAGGGCCCGGAAAAAGCGGGCGCCGCGCCACAGAAAGTCGAAGCGAAAATCTGCAAACGCAACGTGTTCCCGGGCGCTGAGCAACGTACCGCTTCAGCCGGGCAATGAGGTCTGCTATGCGAAATCCGAAACTGGCAACACTGACGCTTTTGAGCCTGGCGATGTTCGCCGGTGCGACCCAGGCGGCGGCGCCTTTGCGTCCGCCACAGGGTTACTTCGCGCCGATCGAGAAAGTCAAAACCGGCGACAAGAGCGAAGGCTGCGAAGCAATGCCGACGCCGTACACCGGCTCGCTGCAATTTCGCAGCAAGTACGAAGGTTCGGACAAGGCCCGTTCGACCCTGAACGTGCAATCGGAAAAAGCCTTCCGCGACAGCACCGCCGATATCACCAAGATCGAGCGCGGCACCAGCAAGCGCGTCATGCAATTCATGCGTGACGGTCGCCCGGAACAACTGGAATGCACGCTCAACTGGCTTACGGCATGGGCCAAGGCGGATGCGTTGATGTCCAAGGACTTCAACCACACCGGCAAGTCGATGCGCAAATGGGCACTGGGCAGCATGGCGTCCTCGTACATTCGCCTGAAGTTTTCCGACTCCCGTCCGCTGGCCAATCATCAGCAAGAGTCGCAGCTGATCGAGGCCTGGTTCAGCAAGATGGCCGACCAGGTGGTCAGCGATTGGGACAACCTGCCGCTGGAAAAAACCAACAACCATTCGTACTGGGCCGCCTGGTCGGTGATGGCAACCGCCGTCGCCACCAACCGCCGCGACCTGTTCGACTGGGCCGTGAAGGAATACAAGGTCGGCGCCAATCAGGTCGACGCCCAGGGCTTTTTGCCTAACGAACTCAAGCGTCAGCAACGTGCGTTGGCCTACCACAACTATGCCCTGCCGCCACTGGCGATGATCGCCAGTTTCGCCCAGGTCAACGGAGTGGACTTGCGTCAGGAAAACAACGGCGCACTGAAACGCCTGGGTGATCGGGTACTCGCCGGGGTCAAGGATCCGGACGAATTCGAGCAGAAGAACGGTAAGGAACAGGACATGACCGACCTCAAGGTCGATTCGAAATTCGCCTGGCTCGAACCGTTCTGCTCGCTCTACACCTGCGCGCCGGACGTGCTGGAGAAGAAGCATGACATGCAACCGTTCAAGACTTTCCGCCTGGGTGGAGACTTGACCCGGGTCTACGACCCGGCCAATGAAAAGGGCAAAAAGGGCAGTTGAGTCAACGCTGATCGTTCCCACGCTCTGCGTGGGAATGCAGCCCGTGACGCTCCGCGTCACATGCCGAAGCGGACGCAGAGCGTCCATTGAGGCATTCCCACGCAGAGCGTGGGAACGATCATGTACCTCCCCCGGTTTTCGGTGGGGGGTTTGGGGGGGCCGTTGGCCCTTGACTGTTGGTTCAAACAAGGAGAGATCGGGATGGTTTTTTCGTCCAACGTGTTCCTGTTTTTGTTCTTGCCGATCTTTCTCGGCTTGTACTACCTGAGCGGGCAACGCTATCGCAATCTGTTGCTGCTGATTGCCAGCTACGTGTTCTATGCCTGGTGGCGTGTGGACTTTCTGGCGCTGTTCGCAGCGGTCACGCTGTGGAACTACTGGATCGGCCTGAAGGTCGGTGCCGCCGGTGTCCGGACCAAACCGGCACAACGCTGGTTGCTGCTCGGCGTGGCTGTCGACCTGTGCATCCTCGGCTACTTCAAGTACGCCAACTTCGGCGTCGACAGCATCAACGCGATGATGACGTCGGTGGGCTTGGAGCCGTTCATTCTGACCCACGTGCTGTTGCCGATCGGTATCTCGTTCTACATCTTCGAGTCCATCAGCTACATCATCGACGTCTACCGTGGCGACACCCCGGCGACCCGCAACCTGATCGACTTCGCGGCGTTCGTGGCGATTTTCCCGCACTTGATCGCAGGTCCCGTGTTGCGTTTTCGCGACCTCGCCGACCAGTTCAACAACCGCACGCACACCCTCGACAAATTCTCCGAGGGCTGCACGCGGTTCATGCAGGGTTTCATCAAGAAAGTCTTCATCGCCGACACCCTCGCGGTGGTGGCCGACCATTGCTTCGCCCTGCAAAACCCGACCACGGGCGATGCCTGGCTGGGGGCACTGGCCTACACCGCGCAGTTGTACTTCGACTTCTCCGGCTACAGCGACATGGCCATCGGCCTGGGCTTGATGATGGGTTTCCGCTTCATGGAAAACTTCAAGCAGCCGTACATCAGTCAGTCGATCACCGAGTTCTGGCGCCGCTGGCACATCAGCCTGTCGACCTGGTTGCGTGACTATCTGTACATCACCCTGGGCGGCAACCGTAAAGGCACGCTGACCACCTATCGCAACCTGTTCCTGACCATGCTGCTCGGTGGCCTGTGGCACGGCGCCAACATCACCTACATCGTCTGGGGTGCGTGGCACGGCATGTGGCTGGCGATTGAAAAGGCCCTGGGCCTGAACACTTCGCCGCGCAGCTTCAACCCGATCCGCTGGGCGCTGACCTTCCTGCTGGTGGTGATGGGCTGGGTGATCTTCCGTGCAGAAAACCTGCATGTCGCCGGACGCATGTACGGCGCGATGTTCAGCTTCGGCGACTGGTCGCTGTCGGAACTCAACCAGGCCAGCCTCACCGGTCTGCAAGTGGCAACGCTGATCGTCGCCTACGTGACCCTGGCGTTCTTCGGCCTGCGTGACTTCTACAGCAACCAGCCTGCGGTCAAGACCAAGCCTGCGGTGAACGTGGACAGCGACGGCCCGGCCGCCAGCGAACCGGGTCTGATCAAGGCAGCGCCTGGGGATAACCCGACGAGCATCCACCAGCCTGGCTACACCGTCGGCGTCGACGCCCAGGTGCAACCGGCCTACTGGACCGCTGACTGGTCGCGCTACGTGATGCGTGCGCTGGTGCTGCTGCTGTTCATCGCCTCGATTCTCAAACTCTCGGCGCAAAGCTTCTCGCCGTTCCTTTACTTCCAGTTCTGAGGGATCTGACCATGACCCGCTCATTACGCATCTTCTACATCGCCCTGTTCCTGGTGACGCTGCTCGCCCTCGGCCTGTGGTCGGTTCGCAGCTTCCTGGGCTTCAGCACCAATGCCGATGCGACGGTGCTCAACGGCCGCTGGACCAAGGCGGTGGAAACCCACTACGACGACGAGTTTCCGATCAAGCGTCTTGGCACCAACCTCTGGGCGGCGCTGGATTTCAAACTGTTCAACGAAGGTCGTCCGGGCGTGGTGCTCGGGCGCGACCAGTGGTTGTACAGCGATGAAGAATTCCACCCGACCGTCAACGAAGAGCTGAACCTGCAAGGCAACTACGCGCTGGTCGAAGGCGTACGCCAGACCCTCAAAGAGAAAGGCGTGAAACTGGTAATGGCGGTGGTACCGGCCAAGGTGCGTCTGTATCCGGAGCATCTGGGCGAGGAAAAACCGGCCAGCATCCACGCCAACCTTTACCAGGACTTCCACAAGCGTCTGGCTGCCGACCGCATCCTTGCTCCTGACCTGCTTGGCCCGCTGCAACAGGCCAAGCAGAACGGTCAGCAGGTGTTCCTGCGCACCGACACCCACTGGACACCACAAGGTGCCGAGATCGCGGCCAACCGTTTGGCCAAGACCATTGCCGACAAGTACCCGCTGAGCGGCGAGCCACAGCGCTTCGTCACCGAACCTGCGGAAACCGTTACGCACAAGGGCGACCTGCGGCTGTTCCTGCCACTGGACCCGCTGTTCGAAAACCTGATGCCCAAGCAGGAGCCTCTGCAGAAGCGCAATACGGTCGCGGCTGAAGATCAAGCGGCCGGTGACGACGCGCTGTTTGCCAACACCGAAGTGCCGGTGGCCCTGATCGGCACCAGCTACAGCGCCAACCCCAACTGGAACTTCGTCGGTGCGCTCAAGCAAGCGCTGAACAGCGACGTGGTCAATTACGCCGAAGACGGCCACGGCCCGATTCTGCCAATGCTCAGCTACCTCAAAAGCGATGCTTTCAAGAACAGCCCGCCACAAGTGCTGATCTGGGAGTTTCCTGAACGATATCTGCCTGTGAACAACGAAATCGGCGACGCCGACCCGCAGTGGGTCGCAGAGCTTAAACAAGCCGGCGCCCGCCAACAAAACGTAGCCGCAAACACTAAATCCGAGACGCCCGACCGGGCGCAAAACTGAAAGAGAGAGGTACTACCATGACTTTCACTACTACTCCGCGTCGTCTCGCCAAGACCTTTGCACTGGTTGCTGGTATGAGTGTGCTCTCGATGCAGGCCTTCGCCGGTGGCGATGCTGCGCTGTACGGCCCGACTGCACCGAAAGGTTCATCCTTCGTGCGTATCTACAACGCCAGCAACGCCGAAGTCAGCGCCACCGTCGGCAGCACCAGCCTGAGCGACGTCGCACCACTGTCCAGCAGTGACTTCAGCTTCATGCCGGGCGGTGACTACAGCGCCAAGGTCGGCAGCCAGACCCTGCCGGTGAAACTGGCCGGCGATCACTATTACACCCTGGTCAACAACGCCAGCGGCGCGCCGCAACTGATCGAAGAGCCGCCGTTCAAGAACAAGCAGAAATCCCTGGTGCGCGTGCAGAACCTCAGCGACAAGGCACTGACCCTGAAAACCGCCGACGGCAAGACCGATGTGGTGCCGAACGTGGCACCCAAGGGCCGTGGCGAACGTGAAATCAACCCGGTGAAAGTCAGCCTGGCGCTATACGATGGCGCAACGAAAGTCGGCGACGTGAAACCCGTCGCCCTGGAACGCGGTGAAGCGGCAGTGCTGTACGTCACCGGCAACGGCAGCAGCCTGTCGCCAGTCTGGGTAAAACGCCCGGTATCGACGCGCTAATTAATTCGTCCGGTTGACCCATTTCCCTGTGGGAGCGGGCTTGCCCGCGATGCAGACGACTCGGTGAAACAGATGCACCAAGTTGATGCCATCGCTGGCAAGCCAGCTCCCACAGGGATCGAGGAATCAACGGGGACACGGAACAAGAACAAGAGTGAAACGACAGAACGAAGTAGCTCTAACCAAACGATTTTCAAGGAGTAACAACATGATTCCGGTGATCTTGTCAGGTGGTAGCGGCTCACGTCTTTGGCCGCTTTCCCGTAAGCAGTTCCCTAAACAGTTCCTGGCGCTGACCGGCGAACACACGCTGTTCCAGCAAACCCTGGAACGCCTGGTGTTCGAAGGCATGGACACGCCGATCGTGGTCTGCAACAAGGACCACCGCTTCATCGTCAATGAGCAACTGGCGGCCCGCAAACTGGAAACCCAGCGCATCCTGATGGAACCGTTCGGTCGCAACACTGCGCCGGCCGTGGCCCTGACCGCGATGATGCTGGTTAACGAAGGTCGTGACGAACTGATGCTGGTGCTCCCGGCCGATCACGTACTGGAAGACCAGAAAGCCCTGCAACGCGCCCTGGCCCTGGCCACTGTGGCGGCGGAAAACGGCGAAATGGTGCTGTTCGGCGTACCGGCAACTAAACCGGAAACCGGTTACGGCTACATCAAGTCGACCAACGATTCGCTGCTGCCTGAAGGCGTCAGCCGTGTGTCGCACTTCGTCGAAAAACCCGACGTGAAACGTGCCACCGAATACGTGCAATCCGGCGGCTACTTCTGGAACAGCGGCATGTTCCTGTTCCGCGCCAGCCGCTTCCTCGAAGAACTGAAAAAGCACGACCCGGACATCTACGACACCTGCCTGCTGACCCTGGAGCGCAGTGCCCAGGACGCTGACACCGTCAGCATCGACGAAGCCACTTTCGCCTGCTGCCCGGACAACTCCATCGACTACTCGGTGATGGAAAAAACCCAACGCGCCTGCGTCGTACCGCTGACGGCCGGCTGGAGCGATGTCGGCTGCTGGTCGTCGTTGTGGGAAGTGAACGAAAAAGACGCCAACGGCAACGTCACCAAAGGCGACGTGGTCATCCAGGACAGCAAAAACTGCATGATCCACGGCAACGGCAAACTGGTGTCGGTGATCGGCCTGGAAAACATCGTCGTGGTCGAAACCAAGGACGCCATGATGATCGCGCACAAGGACAAGGTCCAAGGCGTGAAACAAATGGTCAACACCCTCAACGAACAGGGCCGCACTGAAACCCAGAACCATTGCGAGGTCTACCGTCCGTGGGGTTCCTACGACTCGGTGGACATGGGCGGCCGCTTCCAGGTCAAGCACATCTCGGTCAAGCCGGGCGCGTGCCTGTCGCTGCAGATGCACCACCACCGTGCCGAACACTGGATCGTCGTCAGCGGCACCGCCGAAGTGACCTGCGACGAAAACGTGTTCCTGCTCACCGAGAACCAGTCGACCTACATTCCGATTGCTTCGGTGCACCGCCTGCGTAACCCGGGGAAGATTCCACTCGAGATCATCGAAGTGCAATCTGGTAGTTACTTGGGTGAGGACGATATCGAGCGGTTTGAAGATATCTACGGTCGCTCGACCCCGATCGAGCGTGGCGTGTCGGTGAAAACTATCGCGCAATAAACTTCTGTAACTTAAGCCCTCGACCAACTCGCTGCGTTCCCTATCCGCAGCGGTTTGGCCGGGGGCTTTTTTTGTCCGGATTCTTTCGCTGGCTCGACTGGCGCCATCGCTGGCAAGCCAGCTCCCACAGGTTTGTGAGTCGGTCACAAATTCTGAGCACATCCGTCCACTGTGGGAGCTGGCTTGCCAGCGATGGGGCCGGCACGCCCTGTAAAAAGATCTCGCCCATCGCCACCTCATCTGCGCTTAGGTAGGATGACCTCCTCTGCTCCCGAGGTTTTCGCGTCATGTTCATCGGCATCCTGCTGGTCATTACCTGGCTGATCCTGTTGCTGCGCTATCCGGCCAAAGCCTTGCCGGTGTCCATGGCCGCCGCCGCAGGGCTGGGCATTGTTGCCACTTGGGTCATCTGGATGGACCACCGTGAACTCAAGCAATTGCAACGCCTGGAGCTGCGCATCAGCTATGCGCCGCAGCACTGCCCCGCCGACCGGCCGTTGCAATTGACCCTGAACAACGGCAATGACGTACCGCTGACCGAACTGCGTTGGCGAGTCGCTGCCTATGCGCCGGGGGACACGGTCAACCTGGCCGACAATCAATACAGCGCGCCACGTTATCGTGGCCCCGGCGAACTGCAGGCCGGCGGCAACTGGGAAGACTGCTTGCCACTGCCGCCGCTGCGCCCCGGCTACCGTCCGGAAACCCTGGAGTTTCGCGCCGAGCGATTGCAGGGTAGTTTCTCCGATTGATCTCTTTTCCATTCTGCACAAGGACCGCGCCATGCCCGTTGCGTTGATTACCGGTTGTTCCAGCGGCATCGGCCGCGCCCTCGCCGATGCCTTCAAGGCGGCCGGCTACGAAGTCTGGGCCAGTGCGCGCAAGGCTGAAGATGTCGCCCTGCTCAGCGCTGCCGGATTTGTCGCCGTGCAACTGGACGTCAACGACGGTGCTGCGCTTGAGCAGTTGAGCGAGCGCATCAACCAGCAATGCGGTGGCCTCGACGTGCTGATCAACAACGCCGGTTATGGCGCCATGGGGCCGTTGCTCGACGGCGGCGTACCGGCCATGCAACGCCAGTTCGAGACCAATGTGTTCGCCATCGTCGGTGTCACTCGGGCGATGTTTCCCGTGCTGCGCCGGACCCAAGGCATTGTGGTGAATATCGGCAGTGTGTCCGGTGTTCTGGTCACGCCGTTCGCCGGTGCCTACTGCGCGTCCAAAGCCGCCGTGCATGCCTTGAGCGATGCCCTGCGCATGGAGCTGGCACCGTTCGGTGTGCGGGTCATGGAGGTTCAGCCTGGTGCCATCGCCTCCAGTTTCGCCAAAAATGCCGGCCACGAAGCCGAGCAACTGATCAGCGAACAATCGCCATGGTTCCCGCTGCGCGAAGGCATTCGCGCACGGGCCAGGGCATCCCAGGACAAACCGACACCGGCCAGTGAATTTGCCGCCGGGCTGCTCAAGGCTGTGCAGCAGGACAAGCCGCCACGATTGATTCGCCTGGGCAATGGCAGCCGGGCGTTGCCAATGCTGGCAGCCTTGTTGCCCAAGGGCTTGCTGGAATCGGGATTGATGAAGCGGTTCGGGTTGCGGGGTCAGCTCTAGTTCCGCGAGATCGCTCTTCGCGGGCAAGCCTCGCTCCTACAGGATATTGAATTGGCATTAATCCTGTAGGAGCGAGGCTTGCCCGCGATGGCGTCAGCACCGTCACCACCGACTTCAGGAATCCATCATGAGCGACTACACCGAATACTTCGACGAAGTGATCCAGGCCCACGTAGCCATCGAACAATGGCTGGCCGAAGAGCGCGACGCTGCCGAACTGGAACAACTGCTGGCGCGTTTCTCACCGCAATTTTCCATGGTCTCGCCGCTGGGGCGGGTGCTGGATTTCGACGCGCTCAATGAGCTGTTCATGCTGGCGGGCGGCAAGAAGCTCGGGTTCCGCATCGAGCTTAGCGAACTGTCTGGCGTGGCGCTGCACGACGGCGGCGCAACGGTCAGCTACCGCGAACGACAGACCGATGCCACCGGTCTGCATTCCGATCGCCGCTCCACCGTGGTGTTCGAGAAGGTGAAAGGCAAGATCTTCTGGCGGCATTTGCAGGAGACGTTTTGCCAAGGCTGACGCAATCGCTTTTTTTGTGGCGAGGGAGCTTGCTCCCGTTGGACTGCTCGGCAGTGCCATCCTGGGGCCGCTACGCAGCCCAGCGGGAGCAAGCTCCCTCGCCACAAGAGCGTTTCTGTCTTGGTTTTATTCGCCTGCCGCAGGATTCACCACCACGGTGCAGGTAATCCCCGCCGCCAACAGCACACCCTCCGGCACTTCATCGATGTGTATCCGCACCGGCACCCGTTGCGCCAGACGCACCCAGTTGAACGTCGGGTTCACGTCCGCGATCAGTTCGCGGCTCTCTGGATTATCGCGGTCGTAGATACCGCGCGAGATGCTTTCCACGTGGCCCTTGAGCACTTCGCCGCTCATCAGCTGCATGTCGGCCTGGTCGCCAACGCGCACATGGGGCAATTTGGTTTCTTCGAAAAAGCCATAGACCCAGAACGAGTTCATGTCGACCACCGCCATCTTCGCTTCACCGATGCGTGCGTAGTCGCCGCGATGCACATTGAGGTTGGTCACGTAACCGTCCACTGCTGCGCGGACCTCGGTGCGTTTGAGGTTGAGTTCGGCCGCTTCCAGTTGCGCTTGTGCATGCTGATAATCGGCCAGCGCCGAGTCGGCGAGGTTGCTGGCGTCGTCGCGGTTTTCCCGTGAGATCACCAGGTTGTCCATGTCCGCGCGACGATGGGCGTTGACCTTGCGCATTTCCCAGGTGGCCTTGCGCGAAGCCACCAGCGACTGCGCCTGTTTGACCGCAAGCCGATAATGTTCGGGATCGATTTGCATCAGCAGGTCGCCCTTTTTCACCAACTGATTGTCGCGTACCGGCACGTTCACCACTTCGCCGGTGACATCGGCGGCGACATTGATGATATCGGCGCGCACCCGGCCATCGCGAGTCCATGGGGTTTGCATGTAATGCACCCACAGGGTCCGGCCGATCCATATCGCAAGGGCCAGCACCAGCAAGGTTGCGAGCAGGCTGAAAAGCTTTTTCATCAGGGCCTTCTTCAGAGATAGAGAGTCAGTGGTAGACCGTCAGCGCCAGCGCGCCGAACAGACAGGTAAACAGGCTCAGACGCAGCAGCGCCGGGTGCCAGAAAAAACGGTACAGGTCGAATCCCGAGAGGAAGCGGTCAACTGCCCAGGCCAGTCCCGCAGCAATGAAAAACATCAGGGTCATGGTCGGCATGTACACGCCGTGGAAGGCGATTTCACGAGGCATGTTCAAGTCCTTCAGGCTTGGCATTGGCGTGGGCGGCAAGGGGCGATTGCGGGTCGAGCAGCGATGTGCGGATGAAGTGCAGGTAGCTCTTCACCCGACGCAACGCCGAGGTGTCGAAGTGCGGAGCAAAGGGTTCGTCAGTGGACTGCACTCGGCTGATCGCGTGGTCGACAGCGATCAGAGCACGTTCGAGGTTGCTGCTGCCCGGTTGCAAAAACAGCCGCACCAGCGCGCGCCCCATCACGCGGATCGCCTGGCGCCAGGGCTGGGAGTTGGCATACGCCGGGTGCACCGGCAGGATCGCCTGTTCCTTGCGCAATTCGATGATCGCGTGACCGACTTCCAGTACCACAAACATCCAGCGCAGCAGGTTGCGCTGCACCTGTGGCTGGCCCGCCGCGAAGCCGTAGGCCTGGTGCACCAGGTCGCGGGTGCGACTTTCGAAACTCGACGCCAGCCCCTTGAGCTTGCCGCTGATGGCGTACACCACCTGGCCACGCAGATCCTGCTCCAGTCGGCGCCACAGCCAGCGACTGTTGGGCGGCAGAATGATCGCCCCCGCCGCCGCGCACACCAGCATGCCGAGCACCATGGCGATGTAGTCGTTGATGAAGGTGTAGGGGTTGTAGACGGTGAGGTTGTCCGGCACCGAACCGGTACTGAAAAAGATCAACAAGCCCAGGCCGACGCCGGCATATTGCGGTCGCGACGCCAGGAATGATCCGAGCACGATGACCGGGGCGAGCATCACGCACAGCAAGGCAAAACCATCGATCCACGGGAAGATGAAAAACATCTCGACGAAGCCGATCAACGCGCCGAGCAGCGTGCCGCACGCCATCTGAAACGCCATGCGCTTGGGGTTCGGCGTGGCGGCGGACAGGCCCACAGTGGCGGCGGCGATCAGGGTCATGGTCGCCCCGCTCGGCCACGCCGTTGCCACCCAATAGCTGCCCAACACCACCAGGATAAACGCCGCGCGAATGCCCGAGGCCGCCGACACCAGCCAATTGGTCTGCGGGGTGAACGGCTCGTCCCAGCGCTCCCGTTCATGACTGTGATCGGCCAGGGATGCGTGAGTCTGTGCATAACTGTGCAGGTCGTCGACGAAGCGATACAGCAGTTCATACGCGGTGTGGAAGTCCAGCAGTTCGTCGTCGCTCGGCCCGCTCTCCTGAAAAATCGCCCGCAGGCTGCGCACCCGCGCCGGCAACCCTGCCTGATAAACGTTCAGCGCCGTGACCAGGCGTGCCGCGTCGGCGCTGGTCAGCGCTCGGCCACTGAAGCCGTCGAGTAATTCGGCAAGGTCTTGCAAGCCCGGTTTGATCGCCGCCACCGCGTGGTCCGTGTCGTGGCTGCGCAGGCGTTCGAGCAACTGGTGCAGGGCATTGAAACGCGTGGTGATGCCCATGAATTCACTGTTCAGGCGGCTGAGTCGGCCATTGCGTCGACGCATGTGCGGGTCTTCGAATACCGTGACGCTGCGCAGCCCTTCCAGGCCGACAGCCTCGGCAATGAAGCGCACATTGCCGGCTTCGAACGCCTCGCGTTGACTGCGACCACGCAAGCCATCGGTGACGAACAGGGCAAACACGCCGAAGCGCTGATACAAGGCGTTGCGCATGGCGGCGCTGGCGGTTTGCGGGAGGATCGCGGCACTGATCAGGGTCGAGCAGAGAATCCCCAGGGAAATTTCCAGCACCCGCCACACCGCCGCCATGAATGCACCTTCCGGGTGAGCCAATGCAGGCAGCCCGACCATCGCCGCGGTGTAGCCGGCCAGCACAAAACCATAGGCGCGAAAGTTGCGGCAGCGCGCCGCACCGGCGGTGCAGATGCCAACCCAGATCGCCAGTGCGCCGAGAAACAGTTCGGTGTTTTGCGCAAATAACGCAATCAACGCCACCATCACCGCCGACCCCGTCAGGGTGCCGAGGAAGCGGTAGAAACTCTTGGCGAACACCTGGCCGCTCTGCGGCTGCATGACGATGAACACGGTGATCATCGCCGTGCGCGGTTGTGGCAATTCCAGGCGCATGGCCAGCCACAGCGTGAGGAACGCCGCGATCAGCACCTTGAAAATGTAGACCCAGGTCACGCCGTCGCTGCGTGCCCAATCAAAGAAACCCCGGCGCCATTCCAGGGAGTACAGCCAGCGCAGAGGGGCGGGCAAGGGAGTCATGGAGTCTTGTTCACTCAGGAAAGTCTGGAAACGATTGAAACCCTGTGGCGAGCGAGCTTGCTCGCGCCGGGCAGCGAAGCGGCCCCAGAACTCTGGTAGCCCAAAGTTCTTGTGAGTGCTTCGCACTCAAGCGCGAGCAAGCTCCCTCGCCACAACAGTGGCCTTGCCTGACGAGTCACTTCAGAAGGCTCGGGGTTTTCGGTGGCTGGGTCTGCTGGGCATTCGGCACATCGTCGCCCGCACCAAGCCCACCGCCCAATGCCGTCACCAGCTCGGCATGGGCGCTCAAACGCGCCGCCTGCACCTGCTGCTGCACCTGTTGCTGCTTAAACAACAAGGTTTGCGCGTTGAGCACATTGAGGTAATCGGTGAGCCCGCGCTGATAGGCAATCATCGCGATGTCGTAGGTCTTCTGCGCAGTGGCTACCGACTCGGCAGCGAAAGTTTGCTGTTTGTCCATCGACTCGCGACGGATCAACTGATCAGAGATGTTTTTCAGCGCGTTGACCAGGGTTTGGTTGTAATGCGCCACCGCGATGTCGTACCCGGCCGAGGCTTCACCCAACTGCGCGCGCAAACGCCCGCCATCGAAGATCGGCAAGGAGATCGCCGGGCCAACGCTGTAGTTGAGCTTCTTGCCGGTCAAAAACTCCAGCGCCCCGCCGCCGGTGGCCATGTAGCCGAGGCTGCCGACCAGATCGACGTTCGGATAAAAACCGGCATGAGCGACATCGATGCCGCGGGCTTGCGCCGCCACCTGCCAACGACTGGCGACCACGTCCGGCCGTTGACCGAGCAACTGCGCCGGCAGCGCCGACGGCAGCTTCAGCGCCGCGCCCAACGACAGCGTTGGCCGCTGAAGCTGCGCGCCCTCCCCCGGACCTTTACCGGCGAGCGCGGCCAATTGATTGCGACTCAGGGCGATTTCTTCGTCCAGCGCATCGATCTGCCGATGGGTTTCCGGCAACGGCGTCTCGGCCTGGCTCACTTCGAAATGGGTGCCGATGCCGCCGCTCAAACGCTTCTGCGCCAGCTCGAGAATTTGCTGTTGCTGCTTCAAAGTCGCTTCGACGATGTCCCGTTGCGCGTAGTGCAACGACAGCTCGATGTAGACGCGCACGATATTGTTCTGCAATTCGAGTTGGGCCTGGCGCGCTTCGGCGACCGTCATATGGGCCATGTCCACGGCGCGCTCGGTGGCATTGCTTTCACGGCCCCAGAGGTCGAGGGCATAGCTGAAACCCAGCGCGGCGTTGTTATCCCAAGTGGTGCTGTTGGCCAGGTCACCGGGACCGTAGAACGGATCGGTGGGCCAGTTGTGGCGTTTGAGCGTGGACTCGCCGTTGATCTGCAACGACTCTGCTGCTTCGGCGATGCCGGCCATCGATTTGGCTTGACGCACCCGTGCGGCGGCCATGGCCAGGGTCGGACTGCCTTGCATGGCGGTTTCGATCCAGCGGTTCAGTTGCGGATCGCCATACGCCTGCCACCATTGTGCGGTGGGCCAATGCGCATCCTGTGCGGCGCTCTGGATGGCTTCGTCGGTGACCAGTGAATCGGCCTCCAGCGCCTTGCCCTGCGGGCCAATACCTCCGGTTCCGATGCAGCCGCTGATTGCCAGGGTTAAAGCGAAAACACTGAGCGGCTGAAGCGCTCTGCTGATGCGACGCGGCACTGCTGCGATTTCCTGAGGTGGGGAGTTTTGCGGGATGCGCAATTCTATGGGGCCACCGGAAGGGCGATAAGCTGGGAATCCTGTGAATCTTTGTTACCGTTAACGAGATAATCCGGAAGTCATCTTTAGTCGCCTGTAAAAAAACAGAAACTTCGTGTCACAATTTGCTATTCGCCAAGAGAGCACCCCATGGACACATTGCAAAACATGCGCGCCTTCAGTTACGTGGCCGAGGCCGGCAGTTTCACCGCCGCCGCGGTGCAACTGGACACCACCACGGCCAACGTCTCGCGCGCGGTCTCCAACCTGGAAG